>JBGQIG010000055.1:0-11542 GCA_041498365.1 Terriglobia bacterium
CCCTGAGATTCTAGCCGCATCGCGGTCGACAAGACAACGACTAACAAGGCTGTAGCCGGTCTCACGGCTAAGAGAAGGAGAAATCTATGGCCAAGAGGAACGAGATGTCCCGCAGGCAATTCGTCAACTCGGCGATCTCCACAGCCGCCATTTCCAGCTTGTACACCCGGCAACTGCTTGCCGGTGTTGTAGGAGGAGTTGAATCGCCGGCAGCACTCCATGGACAAACCGGACCGGCTCTGACCAACAGCCCCGTCTGGAAGGACCAGGGCATCGAGAACCTCACCAAATCGCCCCACGCGAAGCTGCGAAACATCCCGGTGCATGCCGTAACGATCAGAAGAGGTTTCTGGGGTCAGCGCCGCGAGACCAACGTTGCGAAGAGTATTCCGAGCATGCACGATCTGCTCGAGGCCAACGGCCGCATGACGAATTTCCGCCGTCTGGCCGATAAGAGCAAGGGCGCTCAGCGCGGGCCGGTTTTTTCCGACTCCGACATTTACAAATGGACCGAGGCCGTGGGGTTTGCGCTGCAATCGGGCGATCGACCGCAGATGCGATCGATGGCCGAGAAATTCATCGATGACGTTGTCGCTGTGCAGGAGCCCGGCGGTTACTTGAACACCTACTACGTCGACGATCGCGCGTCGCAGCGCATGCTTCCGCAATCGCAGACCACCGGGCACGAACTCTACAACATGGGGCACATGCTGCAGGGAGCGATCGCCTATTACCGCGGCACCGGCGACCGCAAGATGCTGGACGCAGGCATCCGCTTCGTCAACGATTTCCTACAGCCAAAATACGGTCCCGCGCCCAAGAATCCGATTGTTTCCGGGCACCCGGAAATCGAGATGGGCCTGATTGAGTTGTACCGCATCACCGGTGATAAGCGGCAACTCGACCTCGCCGGCTACATTCTGCAGGGGGATGAGCGTATCCAGCTCCCGGCGCGGCGCACAATCTACATGTACAGCGGCACTCCGTTTACTTCGCGAACCAAACTCGAAGGGCACGCGGTCCGCGCGATGTACGCTTGCTGCGGCGCTACGGACTACTACATGGAAACGGGCGATCCCACCTATTGGAAAACGCTGAATGCACTTTGGAACGACATGACTACCACCAAGATGTACGTTACCGGCGGAGTCGGGTCGCGCGCCGAAGGAGAAGCGTTTGGCGAAGCCTACGAATTGCCAAATTATCAAGCCTATGGAGAAAGCTGCGCGGCCATCGGCAACATGATGTGGAGCTGGCGCATGCTTGCCGCAACGGGAGATGCGAAGTTTACCGATGTCATCGAACGGGCGCTCTATAACGGCATCAATTCGGGCATGTCGCTCGATGGCAAACTCTACTGCTATCGCAACCCGCTGGCATTTGATCCCTCCACGGGAGACCAGATTCGGAATCCCTGGTACGACGTAACCTGCTGCCCGCCCAACCTCGAGCGCATCCTTGCCTCGCTCCCCGGGTATTTCTACAGCACCGGCAGCGATGGGATCTATTTGCACCTTTACGACAATTCGGAACTCGATTGGCACCTGGAGAACGGCACGGGCCTGAAGGTTTTACAAAAAACAAATTATCCGTGGAAAGGCAGCGTGGAAATTACCGTCACGCCGGCGCAACCTTCGGACTTTACATTCTATTTGCGAATCCCCGGATGGGCCGAGCGCGCGCAAGTTACCGTGAACGGCAACATGCTGTCGGACACGAAGCCCGGTGAATACCTGCCGGTACGCCGGCGCTGGTCGCCGGGCGACGTCATTCAATTGAACCTGGAGATGCCGGTCCAAGTGCTTGAGGCAAATCCTCACGTAGCCGATGACCTGGGACGCGTCGCCGTCCAGCGTGGCCCGCTCGTTTACTGCATGGAACAGCTCGATCAGCCGGACGGAGTGGCTCTCACGGATGTGGCTGTGAATTTGGGCCAGAAGCCGGGAGTGCAGTTCCACGACGAACTCAAGAGCGATTGGCTCGGAGGAGTGGTTGTGCTTCATCACACGGGGACGGCCTTCGAAAACGTGGCCTCGCGGGATGCGCTCTACTCCCGCTACAGCGGAGCTCCAGTCAAGACCCGGCAAGTTCCACTGACGTTCATTCCCTACTACGCCTGGGCCAACCGGGAAGCGACTCCGATGCAGGTGTGGACTCCCGTGCTGAAAGCCTAGGGCAAGACCAACTGGGCTTTCTACGCACGAACTAGCGAATCGAGGGCCAGACCATTGTTGCGCTGGAGAATCGCTGTCCTGGTAAGCGCCGCAATCGCCATCAGCTACCTGGACCGTCAGACGCTTCCCGTTGCCATTAGCGCGATCGGGAGAGACATCCCGCTTTCCAATGTCCAGTTCTCCGCTCTTCAATCGGCGTTTCTGTTTTCGTATGCATTCATGTACGCCGGAGGCGGGAAGCTGGCCGACGCTCTGGGGACGCGTCTTGGTTTCACCGTCATCATGATCTTCTGGTCGCTCGCGTGCGCGAGTCACGCTTTTGCGGCAAGTTTCGCTATGCTCGCGCTCAGTAGATTCTTACTCGGCATGGGGGAAGGCGGGGGCTTTCCCGCCGCAACCCGCGCCGTCTCGGAATGGTTTCCGTCGAAGGAGCGCGCCACGGCGATGGGCATCATTAACGCGGGCACGGCCGTTGGAGCTGTCGTAGCACCACCGATGATTGCCATTATCCTGAGCTATCTGAACTGGCGATGGATTTTTCTTCTCACCGGTGGGATCGGTCTGCTCTGGACTGCTTGGTGGAGGTTGTCGTATTTTCCCCCTGAAGAGGATCCGGGCCTGAGTGGTCGTGAGCGTGATGAGTTACCTTTCGCCCCGCGTTCTCTCGATCCCGGGCAAAAACTGCGTTGGATGGATTTGCTTCGGATTCGTGAGTCCTGGGGATTAGTGACCGCCAAATTCCTGAGCGACGCGGCCTGGTATTTCTATCTCTTTTGGCTGCCCAAGTACCTGTATGACGCTCGCAGCTTTGACGTTAAAGCGGTGGGTACATTCGCCTGGATCCCTTACGCTGCGGCAGGAATTGGTTGTCTTGTGGGCGGCTGGTTCTCGAGCTATCTCGTGCGACGTCACTTCTCGCTGGGCCTGGCAAGAAAGCTGGCACTCGGACTGAGCGCGGCCGTAATGCCGCTCATCATTCTTGTTCCGCGCGTTCCGGTCTCATGGGCCATCGTGATCTTCAGCGTGGCGTATTTCGGACAGCAGTCCTGGTCCACGCTGGTCATGGTTTTGCCCACGGACTTGTTTCCCAGTAGCGTGGTCGGTTCGGTCGCGGGCTTGGTTGGCTTCGGCGGCGCCATGGGAGGCATTGCTTTCGGAGAAGTCGTTGGATACTTGCTGGATCACGGCTTCGGCTACGGTGTCGT
This sequence comes from Terriglobia bacterium, assembly GCA_041498365.1. Taxonomy (GTDB): domain Bacteria; phylum Acidobacteriota; class Terriglobia; order Terriglobales; family Acidobacteriaceae; genus JAIQFF01. The sequence continues at coordinate 3,380 of JBGQIG010000055.1, forward strand.
CTTCACCCTGGCTGGCACATTCCACATTGCTGCCTTTGCGCTCATTCTCGCTATGATTCCCGTGATCCAGCCTCTGAAATTGAAAGGCAGATTGATTCTGCAAGGAGCTCGATGAGAATCAAAGAGGTTCGTACTCGCGTTGCGCGGTGGCGCGGCAAAACGGTTCCGTTGCCGCCCCATTTTTGTACCAATCCGATGGATGCTCTGGAATTGCCCGAACCTTCGATGGGCGCCTTCGCTTTCCATGGCTGGCTCGTCGTCGAGATTTTCACCGATGACGGCCATGTGGGAATCGGCAATGCTGCTTTGGCGCCCCAGGTCACGAAGCAGGCGATCGATCTCTATCTGAAGCCTCTGTTGATCGGCCAGGATCCCTGGGATATCGAATTCTTGTGGCAACACATGTATCGCAAGACGATGGCTTTTGGCCGCAAAGGAATCGGCATGGTCGCGATCAGCGCGCTCGATATCGCACTGTGGGACATTCTCGGCAAGTCGGCCAAGCAGCCCGTCTATCGCCTGCTCGGAGGGAAGACCAAGCCGCGGATTCCCGTCTATGCCAGCCGCCTGTACAGCGTCGAACTGAGCGAATTGGCATTGGAGGCCAAGCGCTACAAGGACGAAGGATACAAAGCGATGAAGCTCCGTTTTGGTTGGGGGCCGGCAGACGGCGCGATGGGTATGCAGCACAATATCGGCCTCGTTCGCACGGTGCGCGAGGCCGTCGGCGACGGCATTGACGTAATGGCGGACGCCTACATGGGCTGGACTCTCGATTACGCAAAACGAATGCTTCCGCTTCTCGAACCCTTCCATCTGCGCTGGCTTGAAGAACCCGTCATCCCAGATGACATTTACGGCTATGCCGAGTTGAAATCCTACGGGCGCATTCCCATCGCGGGCGGCGAGCACGAGTTCACTCTCTACGGTTTTCGTGACCTGCTGGAGGCCCATGCTGTGGACTACATCCAGTTTGATACGAGTCGTGTAGGCGGCATCACGCAAGCACGCAAGATCGCCGCGCTCGCGGAGGCATATTCCGTGCCGGTCATTCCTCATGCGGGCCAGATGCATAACTATCATGTGGTCATGGCCAGCTTGAACTCGCCAATGGCCGAATATTTCCCTGTCGTCGAGGTCGAAGTGGGTAACGAACTGTTCTGGTACATCTTCGAGGGCGAGCCCAGAGCAAAAGACGGCTTCATCGATCTCGATGAAAATGTTCCGGGCTTGGGCCTGAAAATCAATGAAAAGGCGCTCGAAAAGTTCGAAGTCCACGAATGAATCGGAAAGAAACACGGGAGTGACCTGGATTTCATGACGCGGCTGATTCAGATCAAGAGAGGCGATGTCCGCCGGGTAGCGCTCGTCGACGAGCCGCACCTGCGGCTGCTGGGAGACTGCCGCTCCATTTACGACCTGGCGCGCGGAACACTTGCCGTCGGCATGAAGCTGACCGACGCAGTCCACGAGAGGGCTACGGAGGATATCCTCGATTACGACCTGATCCACAGCGGACGATCGGACTGGAGCGTGCTGCCTCCCATCGACCATCCCAACGAGCCGGCGCGCTGTATGATTTCCGGAACCGGCCTTACCCACATGGGCAGCGCGCACAATCGCCAGGCGATGCACGCTACCAAGGAAGAGGAACTCACCGACAGCATGAAAATGTTCCGCTGGGGATTGGAGGGAGGCCGCCCGGCGCCTGGAACCATCGGGACATCACCCGAGTGGTTCTACAAAGGCACGGGCACCACGCTCCGTGCTCATGGGGAACCTCTGGATATCCCCTCCTACGCGCAGGACGGCGGCGAGGAAGCGGAGATCGCCGGCATTTATTTGATTGGTCCCGATGGCCAGCCGTGCCGTCTCGGAATGGCAGCCGGCAACGAATTCTCCGACCATCGATTCGAGAAAACGAATTATCTCAACCTCGCCAGCTCAAAACTCCGCACCTGCGCGCTCGGTCCCGAAGTTGTGATCGATCCGGAATTCGAATCCGTGCCCGTGGAAGTAATCATTGAGCGCGCCGCCGGCGTCCTCTGGTCGAAGACCTTTCGCACCGGTGAGGCCGCCATGTGCCATAGCTTGCAGAACATCGAGTACCATCATTTCAAATTTGAAGCGCACCGCCGCCCGGGAGACGTCCACGTCCATTTCTTCGGCACGGACTGCCTGAGTTTCGGCGATGGCATCCAGCTGGAGCATGGTGACATCATCCAACTCGCTTTTGAGGGGTTTGGCCGGCCCCTGCGGAACCCGGTGCGCCTTGCTGCGTCATCACCCGATTTCATTGCTGTGATTCCTTTGGGATGAGTGAAACGATGTCGAAACCACGTGTGGCAATTCTGGGACTCGGGATCATGGGCTCGGGGATGGCGGGGCGTTTGCTCTCCGCAGGTTTTCCCCTGACTGTTTACAACCGAAATCGCGAAAAGGCCGCTCCATTCTCCGGCGCGGGCGCGGTCGTCGCCGCTTCGCCGCGCGAGGCCGCGGCACGCTCCGACATCATCATCAGCATGGTCGCGGATGACGGTGCGTCCCGCGCTGTTTGGGTGGGCGAAGATGGCGCGTTGTCAGGTGCGTCTCAAGGCTCGGTGCTGATCGAATCCAGTACGCTCACAGTAGGCTGGATCGTCGAACTTGCTGCGGTCGCTGCTCAACGGGGATGTGAGTTCCTGGATGCACCCGTTACCGGCACGAAGCCTCATGCGGCCTCCGGTGAATTGCTCTTTCTTGTCGGTGGCTCTGCTTCGGCGCTTGCTGCTGCGCGGCCCGTTCTATCTGTGCTCGGCCGTGACACGATTCATCTCGGTTCGAACGGAAGTGGTGCGCGTTTGAAGCTGATCAATAACTTTTTATGCGGAGTGCAAGCCGCGTCGTTTGCCGAGGCAGCTTCCATGATAAGTGTGAGCGGCCTCGACCGTGAGAAAGCTCTGTCTGTCCTCACCAGCGGCGCGCCGGGAAGTCCGTTGGTCAAGGCCATCTCCGCCCGTGCCGCCGCCGGTGACTTCACTCCAAATTTCGAATTGTGCCTGATGGCAAAAGATCTCCGGTACGCGATCGAAGAGGCGGCTCGGAGTGGACTCACGATTCAGACTGCGACCGCCGCGCTCGAGATCTTCAAACACGCTATTGCGGAAGGTCACGGCGACAAAGACTTTTCCGCCGTTATCAAGTCGCTACAAAAAGATTAAATCCCCTTGGCTACGTGAGACGATGGCAATCTTGTTGAGCCCTCCTCACGATCGCGCGGCCACTCAATGGCACTCGCGAGGCACACCGGCGCCACTTTTGCCGACCAGAAAATCCAGATCGGCTCCGCGATCGGCTTGCATGACGTGTTCGTGATAGAGCTGGTAGTAGCCTCTCTGAATGACAGGTTGCGGAGGTTTCCACGCTCCACGGCGCCGAGCAATCTCGGATTCTGAAACATCCAAGTGCAGCCGGCGAGCGGCGACATCCAACTCGATCATGTCTCCATTCTGAACTTGCCCGAGCACGCCACCAGCGGCCGCTTCCGGCGATAGATGCAACGCCACCGTGCCAAAAGCGGTGCCGCTCATCCGCGCGTCGGAGATGCGCACCATGTCCGTAATGCCCATCTTCAAAATCTTGGGTGGCAGAGGCATGTTGCCCACCTCAGGCATTCCGGGATACCCGCGGGGCCCGCAATTCTTGAGCACCATGACGCACGTTGGGTCAATCTCAAGCGCCGGATCATTCACTCGCTCATGAAATTCCTCGATATTCTCAAAGACAACGCTTCGCCCGCGATGCTTCATCAATTCCGGCGTCGCCGCCGAGGGCTTGATCACTGCCCCATCCGGGCAGAGGTTCCCGCGCAAGACGGCAATTCCGCTGTTTGCCTTTAAGGGCTCGCCCAATGGCCTGACGACCTCGTGGTTGTAGCACGGCGCGTCCGCCACATTCTCACCCATCGTTTTCCCGTTGACCGTCAATGCCTCTCCATGGATCAGGCTGCCCAACTCACGGATGACCGCTGGCAGTCCGCCTGCATAATAGAAGTCTTCCATCAGAAACTTGCCCGACGGCATGAGATTTACCAGGCACGGAACATCGCGCCCCAAAACATCCCAGTCCGCCAGCGTGAGGCTGACGCCGACGCGACCCGCGATGGCCAGCAAATGAAGCACCGCATTGGTCGAACCGCCAATCGCGCCAACCACGCGAATGGCGTTCTCGAACGCCTCGCGAGTCAGGACTTTTGACATTTTCAGATCTTCGTGCACCATTTCAACGATCCGCCGTCCGGCCATGTGCGCAAGTACGTAGCGCCGCGAATCAACCGCCGGAATCGCCGCGTTCGTTGGCAGTCCCATGCCCAACGCCTCAACCACGCACGCCATCGTGGACGCCGTCCCCATGGTCATGCAATGACCCGCGGAGCGGCTCATGCAAGCTTCCGCTTCCATGAATTCACACATCTGCATCGTCCCGCAACGCACTTGCTCGCTGAACTTCCAAATATCGGTCCCGGAGCCAATATCACGTCCGCGGAATTTCCCATTGAGCATGGGCCCGCCGGACACCATGAGTGCTGGCAGGTCGCAACTGGCAGCGCCCATCAGGAGAGCCGGCGTCGTCTTGTCGCATCCTGCCAACAGTACAACTCCGTCAATCGGATTGCCGCGGATGGACTCCTCCACGTCCATGCTGACCAGATTCCGGAAGAGCATGGTCGTCGGGCGCATCAAGGTTTCGCCCAGCGACATCACCGGAAATTCCAGCGGGAATCCCCCTGCTTCATAGACGCCGCGCTTGACGTGGTCGGCAATCTCGCGGAAGTGTGCGTTACAGGGTGTCAATTCCGACCAAGTGTTGCAAATGCCGATCACGGGACGCCCGTCAAACAAATGTTGCGGCAATCCCTGATTCTTCATCCAGCTGCGATGGACGAAGCCGTCTCGATCGTCTAACCCAAACCATCCCGAACTTCGAAATTTCATGTGCCCACTCTCCTGATGAATCCACCTACTGACATCCCCATCCCTCTAGACACCGCCGGACGCTCAGTCCGCTGCTTCGGTCGCGTGCAACCGTTTTTGCCCAGCCGTTCGAAGAGAGAAAATCAAGCCCGCTGCCACCACTGCCGAAAAAGAGAGATAAAGCAGGCCTCCGAGAAAGGAACCTGTTGTGTTGCTCAGATATCCAACGATGTATGGACCGGCGAAGCCGCCGAGATTTCCAATCGAATTGATCAGTCCAATGGAAGCTGCTGCTGCCGTCCCAGTCAGAAAGCTCGTTGGCAGCGCCCAGAAACCGGGGAGGTAGCCGTACATCCCCGCTCCCGCCAGACAAAACATCGATATTTCCAGGACGATGTTTCCCCGTGTGACCACGCTCAACAAGAGTCCTGCTCCGGCAAGCAGCATACACAACCCGGTGTGCCATCGCCGCTCTTGGGTTCGATCGGAGGACCACCCTATCAGCAAGATGGCGAGAAGTGCGGCGCAATAGGGCAAGGCAGATATCAGCGTCACTACAAAGTTCGAGGCGCCGGATATGCTCTTAACAATTTTCGGCAGCCAAAGATTGAAACCGTATTGACTGGTGACGATGAAAAAATACGCGGCTGACAGCAGGATCACCTCTCGATGTCGCAAAGCTCGCCAGATGCCGCCGGGACTCATTCCTTGTCTTACTCTCTTTTCTTGTTCCAGCTCCGAGGTGATCCAGTGGCGCTCGTCATCGGGCAACCACTTGGCCTGGTGAGGCCAATCAGTCAGATAGAAGATGGTGACCACGCCGAATACGATGGCAGGGACTCCTTCCAGGATAAACAACCAGCGCCAGCCCGCCATCCCGAGCCAGTTGATTCCCAAGAGCAAGCCGGATATCGGCGAGCCGACCACGTTGGAGACTGGGATAGCCACCATGAAAAGGGCCACCGCCTTTGCTCGATCTTCGTAGCGAAACCAGTGGCTGAGATAGACGATCATTCCGGGAAAGAATCCCGCTTCCGCCGCGCCCAGTAGAAAACGCACCCAGTAGAACTGCGTCGCTGTATGTATGAAACCCGTGAGAATTGCCAGCATTCCCCATACGATCATGATTCGGGCGATGCACCCACGGGCGCTCCACTTTTCCACCAAGAGGGTGCCCGGGATATCCAACAGAAAATAGCCAAAGAAGAAAATGCCCGCGCCAAAACCGTAAACCTTCGGCGTGAAACCCAGAGCATGAGTCATTTCCAGCGCGGCATAACCGACATTCACGCGATCTAAGTAAGCGATTACATAGAGCAAAAACAAATACGGCAGGATTCGCCGGGTGATGTGCCGCCGGGCGCGATCTGCCACTGGGTTCGTGGGCACCTTCTGAGCCAACTTCTGAAGGCTTTCCTGCGCTGGCTGATGCGTACTTATCCCCTGGAAAAATGTCTTATTACACCGCAACGCGTTAGACAACCGCGACAACCATATAAGGAACACCCTTCTATGCGCAACTCCTGAGCACACAGCTAGATAGCGGTGTCACCATAGTCGTGAATAGCCGTCTCGATTATTTTGGCAAAGACGAAGAGCATCCTGCCTAGGAGGTGTGCTAAAACAGTCTGGAACAAAGCAACTTGGTGTATCCTATACAAGCGCTGTAGATTTGCCTCTGGATATCCCGCTGGACAGGGTCACCAAGGATAGGAGCGAACCAAGATGCGTTCCCTTCTCCGTACTTTCTTGTTGCAAGCGCTTGCATGCGTGTTACTTCTCCCAGCCCTGCTGTCCGCGGAAACCAAGCCCCTTCAAATCTATTTCATCGACGTGGAAGGCGGGCAGGCAACACTGCTCGTTACGCCCTCTGGCCGAACCATCCTCATCGACACTGGCTGGCCCGGATTCAACGGCAGAGATGCTGGCCGTATCGTTACCACGGCTAGAGCGGCGGGGGCCAAACAGATCGATTATGTGCTGATTACCCACTTTCATCGCGACCACGTGGGGGGAGTGACCCAGCTTGCCAGTCAAATAAAGATCGGAACCTTTGTCGATCATGGCCCCAACATGGAGGATGCTGATGATCCGCGCGAGGACTTTGCCGCATACCTAAAAGTGGTCTCGCGTGCGAAACGTATGGTGGTGAAGCCGGGCGACCAAATCCCAATGAAGGACATAAGCATAAAGGTTCTAACCGCGGCGGGCGAGCACATCAACGCTCCTTTGCAAGGAGCGGGGCAACCGAATCCACTCTGTTCTTCCGAGCCGGAAGCGGCTCTCGACCCTACAGAGAACGCTCGTTCGCTCGGCGCCTTGATCACCTATGGAAAGTTCCGTTTCCTCGATCTCGGTGATCTCACCAAGAGAAAAGAAAGAGACTTGGTGTGCCCCAACAATCTCCTCGGGACCGTCGACCTGTATCTGACCTCGCATCACGGGTGGAACCAGTCCAATGCCAAAGTCATTGTGGACGCACTCCATCCCCGCGTGTCGGTCATGAACAATGGCGCGCACAAGGGCGGCAGCCCGGATGCCTGGGAAACAATCCACAATTCACCCGGACTTCAGGACTTGTGGCAATTGCACTATGCGCTGGATTCGGACAAAGCGCACAATGTCTCAGAAATGTTCATCGCCAACTTGAACGAAAACTGCGAGGGCAAGTACATCAAGGTCGCGGCGGAACGGAACGGTACCTTCACGGTCTTGAATTCAAGAAACAAGTACCAGAAAACCTATTCGAAATAGCAGCGTATTTTGCCCCCAGCGTGAATTTGCCAAGTGTCCATCGATTGGGAAAATGGTCGGTAGGGACGGTGGAGATCGAAATCATCGCCCTGACTCCAATGGAACGAGAGAATCCTCGGCGCCTGCGGGCTCAGGAATTAGGTTCGACACCTTCGCGAGGCCGCTTTCGCTTCCACTCGTAATCTCTGCGCAATTTGGACTGGTGCTTTTTTACTTGCGCTTCCAGTTCGCTGAAGGCCTTCTTGCAACTCGCGCGCACGCTGGCCCCTGTCCCGGTGGCGTGCAACGTTCCTGTCGGCAACGACAAGTTCAGCGTGCAGGAATTCTCGTCCGTCCGCGGAGTTTTTGAAAATGCGCCGTGCAACTGCACCAGGTCCGGCGAGTAGCTCTGCAGCAATTTTCCCAATTTACCCACGCGACGCTCGACTTCGGCTTCGATCGGTTTCTGCGCCTCGAC
>JBGQIG010000056.1:0-11490 GCA_041498365.1 Terriglobia bacterium
AACGTCACCAGCGTAAGGATGATCGGGCTCCACTTCTCCACGTTCATCGTGTCCCCATCCAGACCATGTAAGCGATCACCGCCGCCGCTCCTGCCGCCACCCATCCGGCATAGGAGCGCAAGTTTCCGGACTGCATGTGGCGGACGGAATCCGAAATCTCGCGCGCGCCATGCGCGCTGTTGTCCAGTGTCGCGTCAATCACGTCCTGATCGATGCCGTGCCACAGAATTAGAGCAGAGCCGGCAAGCAGCGGCTTTACGAACAGGGTCGCGTACAACTCGTCCACGTAATACTTATGGACCACGGCACGGTAAAAGCTTCCCAGGCTCGCTGCGATCCGTTGCGGCAGCTGCGGATTGCGATAGTAGAGCAGCCACGCCAGGCCAAACCCGAGCAGCCCGGCAAGAACCGAAATCCCGGTGAGGGCCAGCTCTGTCGCGTGACCAGTCTGCGGTTCGGGACCTTCCGTCTCTTTTTGAGGAGGAGCCACTTCACCCGCAGCCTGGTGCTCATGGAGAGCCGGCGCCGTGGCGTGAAATACCGAGCCCATGAACTTGTCGAAGTGATTGCCCCCGCCCAGCGATCCCGGAACTCCGATCCATCCTCCGATCACAGACAGAATCGCCAGCACAACCAACGGGACCACCATGACCCGTGGGCTTTCATGAACCCCCCCGTGCCCACTGTGCACGTCATGTCCGTGCGACGCCTCGGCGGAGCCCCGATACTCGCCAAAAAAAGTAAGAAACCACAACCGGAACATATAAAACGCCGTGAGGAACGCGGTGAACAAACCAATCGCCCAGTAAACCCAGCTCGCCTGATATGCTCGCCACAAAATCTCATCCTTGCTGAAGAAGCCGGCCAGTGGCGGAATCCCGGCGATGGCAAGCGTGCCAATGGTCATCGTCCAGAATGTCCACGGGATCTTTGTACGCAAACCGCCCATCTGCCGCATGTCCTGCTCGCCGCCCACCGCGTGGATCACGGACCCTGCCGCCAGAAACAGCAGTCCCTTGAAGAAGGCATGGGTCATCAGGTGAAAAATCGCGGCCGAGAAGGCGCCCACTCCACAGGCGATAAACATGTAGCCAAGCTGCGACACCGTCGAGTAGGCCAGCACCTTCTTGATATCGGTCTGCGTCACCCCGATGGTGGCGGCAAAGAGAGCGGTCAGCGTCCCGACAATGGCCACCACCATCAAGGCCATCGGCGCACGCTCAAAAATCACATGCGACCGCGCAACCATATAGACGCCCGCCGTCACCATGGTCGCGGCGTGGATGAGCGCGGAAACCGGCGTCGGTCCTTCCATGGCGTCGGGCAGCCAAACGTAAAGCGGAATCTGCGCCGACTTTCCGGCAGCCCCTACCATCAGCAGCAGCCCAATCGCGGTCAGCAGTCCAGCCCCGCCGGTTTCAGGGCTCATCGGAATGATGCTCTGGAAAACCTGGCCGAAGTTGAGCGAGCCAAAGTGTTTTATCAAAATAAATAATGCGATCAGGAATCCGAAGTCACCGATGCGGTTGACGATGAACGCCTTCTTGCCGGCCGAAGCCGCTGAATCCTTGGTGAACCAGAAGCCGATGAGAAGATACGAAGACAGGCCTACGCCTTCCCAGCCGATAAACATCAGCAGGTAGTTGCTGGCCAAAACCAGCGTCAGCATGAAAAACATGAAGAGGTTCAGGTAGGCGAAAAAGCGATAGAACCCACCCTCTTCCCACATGTAGCCAACGGAGTAGATGTGAATGAGGAAGCCAACCCCGGTAACCACCAGCAGCATGACCAGCGAAAGCTGATCGAGGTAAAACGAGAAGTCCACCTCAAAAGTTCCTGCCCGAATCCAGGTTGCCAGGAACTCAATATGGGGTGTCGTCAAAGAAGAGGACTGGGACGCCACGAACAGCACCATGGCAAAGGCCGCGCCGCTGAACAGCAATGCCACCATGACCACGGCCGGCCGCGAAAACTTCTTCCCGAAGAGGCCATTAATGGCAGCGCCCACCAGCGGCAACACCGGAATCAGCCACAGATGCAGGTTTGGCGTCATAGTTTGAGCAGGTCGACGTGGTCGACGTTCAAAGTTTCGCGGGTGCGGTAGACCGCAATGATGATAGCCAACCCCACGGCTGCCTCAGCCGCGGCTACCACCATCACGAAAAACACAAAAACCTGCCCACTGAGCGCATGCCACTGGGCAGCAAACGCGACAAATGCAAGGTTCACCCCGTTCAGCATCAACTCGATCGACATGAAGATACTGATAATGTTGCGCTTGATCAGAAACCCAGTCACGCCGCAGGCAAACAGGATTCCGCTCAGCACCAGGTAGTAGGCGATGGGCACCATCAGCCCTCCTTCTTTCTGTGCTCCGGCCCGGGATGGCTGGCCAGGACCACCGCACCCATGATCGCGATCAACACCAGAATCGACGTCACTTCGAAGGGCAGCAGAAAATCGTGAAACAGCAACCCGCCAATCACCTTGGGTGCGCCGGGCAGCGCCCCGGCCGGTACTGCCTGATTGCCGGTGCGCTCGATCAGGACCCATCCAATCAGCACGCTGCCGGCCAGCATCCCGGGAACTCCAAGCAGTAACGCGATGCGGCTTCCCTTGGTCCGCTCTTCTTCTCCCGCATTCAGGAGCATGATGACAAAAACAAACAGCACCATGACCGCCCCGGCGTAGACGATCACCTGCACCGCCGCCACAAACTCGGCCCCCAACAGCAGATATTCCACCGCCAGCGATGCCATCACGGCCACCAACGACAGCGCGCAGTAGATGGGATGACGTTGCACCAGCAGGTTCACAGCCCCCGCCACACAAATCGCGCCGAAGACCAAAAATAGGATGAGATGAAGCATTCCAATGAACTCAGTCAACTGAGAACGAAGAACTGTTTCCTGAAAACTGGTTTTACTTAAAGCCGGTTCATGACCGAAGCGCCACAATCAACCCAGTAACCACCAGATTCGCAATCGCCAAAGGCAACAGAAACTTCCACCCAAAGGCCATGAGTTGGTCATAACGAAACCTGGGCAAGGTCCCACGCACCCAGATATATACAAAGAGAAACCCAAAAATTCTCAGCACAAACCAGAACACCGGCAAAAGCGACCGCAAGAGCGGCGGACCAAACACCGGCCCATGCCACCCGCCCAAAAAGAGCAGCGAAGCCACGGCTGCCACCGTAATCATGTTGGCGTACTCGGCCATAAAGAACATGGCAAACTTTAACGCGCTATATTCAGTGTGATAACCAGCCACCAACTCCGTTTCCGCTTCCGGCAAATCGAACGGGATGCGGTTGGTCTCCGCATACGCCGACATCAGGTAAATGAAGAACGCGATGAACTGGCCTCCGTAAAAAATATTCCAGCGTGGAATAAATCCCCAAAACGTCCCGGCCTGGGCATTCACGATGTCGCGCAGACTGAAGCTGCCCGCCAGAATGAGCACGCCCACCAGCGACAGTCCCAAGGAAATTTCATAACTGATCATCTGCGCGCTGGCGCGCAATCCGCCGAGCAGGGAATACTTGCTGTTGGACGACCAGCCAGCCAGAGCCACGCCGTACACCCCGAGCGACGTGACTCCCAGAATGATCAGCAACCCGATGTTGACATCGGTGATCTGCAAGGGAATGTGCAGTCCGCCGATCGTAATTGATTCGCCGATCGGAATCACCGCAATCGATGTCAGGGCAAATGCCACCGCCAGCATCGGGGCCGCGATATAAAGCGTCTTAAACACGTGCGGCGGCGTCAGGTCTTCCTTGAACAGGAACTTCACGCCATCGGCCAAAGGCTGCAGCAGGCCAAACGGACCCACCCGGGTAGGCCCCCAACGGTTCTGTATGTGACCCACAACCTTTCGTTCCAGCCACACGGAATAGGCCACGGCCGTCAGCAGCACAAGAAGTGCAAGCACAGTCTTGATCACAGAAACGATAATGAAAGTGCTGATATTCAATTACCTTGTTCCTGAGTAGCGCCGGCGTCCCGCCGGCTGTCGTGAGGGCGTCTCGCCCTCACCCCTGTAAACATCCGGAAAGAAAATTTCAGTCGGCAGCAACCTCGGTTTCTGCCGGCTGTCGATTACGGTTCTCCATCACCGAGTTCAGAGTCCGGGAATAGTGTCCCAAAGTGCCCGAGCTGAAAAGATTGTCATTCGCGGGAGCAATCAGTTCCGGATCTTGCGCGGCCCCCGCCGCGCCCGCGGCCAGCGTTGTGTGCTGGTCATTTCCTGACAGCAGGTTCATCCGTGAGACTTCGTAGCCGGGCACCAGTCGCTGAATCTCGTCCAGGATGGCCATGGAATCAAACGGGCTCATCTTAGGTTCCAGGTCGCGGGCAGCCAGCCACACCGCGTGCCGGTCGGCCTCACCCGATTGCGCGCCCCTCGACTGTCCCATGTCTGCCGTCGTGCCTCGCCCGAAGGGGACCAGTTTGTGGACGTCCGCCCCCATCGCGTCCGCAATACGAACAATCATTTCGAAATCAGACTTGCTGCCGCTGACTTCTCCCGCTTTCTTCACCATCTGGAGATCGCCGCAAGTGTTGGTGAACGTTCCGGACTTCTCATAGGCGTTGGCTGCGGGCAAGACCACATCGGCCAGGGCCGCGGTTTCGGTCAGGAACATGTCCTGCACCACGACGAAACTTTGTTCCAGGGCAAAGGGATCGATGCCAAACCGCCCCACCGGATTGGCGCCCACGACATAGAACGCTTTCAACTTGCCGGATCGCGCCCTTTCAACCATTTCCGGCAGCGTCAGGCCGGTTGTTTGTGGAACTCCACCCCACTCCTCGTGGAATTTCCCAGAATCAGCGACTGGATGATAGCCAGGCAACAGGTCCGGATAGAGTCCCATGTCGGCCGCGCCGCGCGAGTTGGCATAGTCAGCCAGACAGATGAATTTCGCGCCAGGAATGGTGGAGCCGAATTTCACGATAGAACCAATGTCCCCGCCGCAAATCTCCGAGCCGAAAATGATCAGCAGGTTTTGCTCGCTGCGGACTTTATCGCGAAGTGCAGTCGGTGTGGCGCGGGCGCCCTCGCCCGCGTCGCCGGTGCCCGTAACCGGCCCCAGCCCTCCCGCCACCGAATCATCCCCCGCCAAAAACGCGGCGAGCTTTCCTTCCGTTCCCTCAGGAATCTGCAAGAATGCGGCCGCCTGCCTCCCCAGCTTGATGGGCCGCGAATTCACCACGTACAACTTCGCGCGATGCAGCCGGACGTTATTCCGAATCTGCCAGGCCAGCAGGGGATGCTGCTCCGTGGGATCGTTTCCGATCACCAGGATCGCCGGCGCGTTGAACACGTCGCGCATGCTGGCCGTGGCCTCCGGCTTTCCTCCTACAGCAGTGGCGAAAGCAGGGAAGTCGGCAGTCCGGTGATGGTCGATATTATTGGTCTGGAGAACCACGCGCGCGAACTTCTGCAACAGGTAGCTTTCTTCATTGGTCGTCCGGTTCGAGCCCACAACTCCGATCGCCTGCCCGCCATGTTGCTCGCGAATTTCCTTGAATCGCCGTCCGATCAGTTCGAACGCCTCTTCCCACGTGGAAAGAACCAGTTGCCCATCTTTGCGAATCAGCGGCTGAGTCAGGCGGTCTTCGTGGTGGGCAAAATCGAAAGCGTAACGGCCTTTGATACAGAGGAAATCGCCATTGATGCCGCTCTTGTCGCGATTGTCTCCGCGCACGATCTCCATGCCGGTCTCGGAGCGGCGCACGCCCAGCGTGGTCTTGCATCCGTCCGCGCAATGGGTGCAGGTCGTGCCCACGTGCGTCATCTCCCAGGGACGCGTCTTGTAGCGATAAGCTCCGGAAGTCAGCGCGCCCACGGGACAAATGTCGATACACATGCCGCACTCTTCGCACTCCAGGTGGTCTTCCTGGTTGGGCGCAATGAGGGAGCTTACTCCGCGGTTCTGCACCCCCAGCGCCCATACGTCCATACCCTCGCCGCACACCCGCACGCAGCGATAGCAAAGAATGCAACGCGGCCGGTCGAAGTACACCACCGGAGACCACTGCTGCTCCTCTTTGTGGTTCTTCGGTTCCATATACTTCGATTCTGCTGCGCCGTAGGAAAACGTCATGTCCTGCAGTTCGCACTCGCCCCCGGCATCGCAAACCGGACAATCCAGCGGATGATTGCCCAGCAGCAACTCCACCATGCCCTTGCGCGCCTGCCGGACTTCGTCGCTGTCGGTGGTTACGATCATGCCTTCACCGATCACGGTCGTGCAGGCGGTCTGCAGCTTGGGCATTTTCTCGATCTTGACCAGGCACATGCGGCAAGCACCCTGAAGAGACAAGTTCGGGTAGTAGCAAAACGAGGGAACTTCGATGCCCACACTCTTGCAGGCTTCAATCAGCAGTGTCCCCGCCGGAGCCGCGACTTTCTTGCCGTCCACCGTGATGTTCACATCAGCCATAAGGTTTTCGTAGCGCCGGCGTCTCGCCGGCTGTCCGGAGGGCGTCCCGCCCTCCGCTAGTCCTCATTCTGGAAGCCGTCACACGCAAAACTGGCGGGCGTAGCCCGCCCATCGGGCCGGCAGGATGCCGGCGCTACACCATCACGGCCGCTCCGGCCTTCTCAAACGGGCACAGCCTGCCGTCCAGATGATCTTCAAATTCTTTCCGGAACTTCTGGATAAAGGCCATAGTTGGCATGGCGGCGGCATCGCCCAACGGACAGAACGTGCGCCCCAGCATGTTTTCCGACAGGTAATACATGTTGTCGATATCTTTCTTTACTCCGCCGCCGGCGTGAAAGCGAATCAGCGTCTTCTTCAGCCAGTCCGTGCCTTCGCGGCAGGGAATGCACCAGCCGCAACTCTCGTGCTGGTAGAACTTCATCGTCCGCAACGCAAACTTGACCATACAGGTGGTGTCGTCAAGTACGACCACGCCGCCCGACCCCAGCATGGAGCCGGCTTTGGCCACGCTGTCGAAATCCATGGCAATATCGATTTCGTCGGACTTCAACACCGGCGTACTCGACCCGCCCGGAACCACGGCCTTGAGCGCGCGCCCATGGGGAATACCGCCCGCAACCTCAAAAATCATCTTCCGCAGGTTATACCCCATGGGCAGTTCATAAACTCCGGGACGCTTCAGATGCCCGCTGAGACAAAACAGCCGAGTCCCGCCATTCTTTGGCGGACCCAGACCGGCATACCACTCTGCGCCTCCAAGAATAATGTGGGGAACGCTGGCGAGTGTTTCAGCATTGTTAATTACCGTGGGCCCGCCCCACAGCCCGACCACGGCCGGGAAGGGAGGCCGGATGCGCGGAATACCGCGCTTGCCTTCGAGCGATTCCATCAACGCCGATTCTTCCCCCACTTCGTACGCGCCCGCGCCGCCGTGCCAGTAGACGTCAAAATCGTAGCCGCTACCGAAAATGTTCTTGCCCAGGAACCCCCGCGCGTAGGCGTCGGCAATCGCCTTCTGCATAATCTCCAGAAGATACCTGTACTCGCCGCGCACGTAGATGTATCCGGTGTGCGAGCCGACGGCCAGGCCGGCGATCATCACGCCTTCAATCACGGCATGCGGGTCATGCTCGAAAATCAGCCGGTCCTTGCAAGTGCCCGGCTCACTCTCGTCTCCGTTGCACAAGACATATTTCGGTTTGGGCGCTTGCTTGGGCACGAACGACCATTTCAGTCCGGTGCTGAAGCCCGCGCCCCCGCGCCCGCGCAGACCCGAATTTTTCACCTCGTTGATGATGGCATCCGGCTGCATGCCCAAGGCCTTCTTCACCGCCTTGTAGCCATCGAGCTCCAGGTAGCGATCGAGATCAGTCGCACCCAGGCCAAATCGTTTGGATACAACTCTCACTTCGTCGGGATGGGAGACCAGATCGGCCATAATAAGATTATTTTAGATTGCAGATTTGTAATCTGCTCGATTTCCAATTTGAAATCTGAAATCTTCAATCTGAGATTCCTACGCCGCTCCCTTCTTTGCGTAGCCTTCCAGCACCCTATCCATCTTCTCCACCGTCAGATTCTCATGGAAGTCGTAATTCACCTGCGCCGCGGGCGCCCAGCTGCACGCGCCAATGCACTCTACTTCTTCCAGCGTGAACAGGCCATCCGGCGTTGTTCCCTTGTGGCCAATTCCAAGCTTTTTCTCGCAGTGCTCAAGCAGTTCCTCGCCGCCACGCAGCATGCAGGCTATGTTGGTGCAGACCTGCACGTTGTACCTGCCCCTTGGTTTCGTGGTCAGCATGGAGTAGTAGCTGATCACGTTGCGGACGTCGAGTTCGGTCAACTCGAGCCGGCCCGCAATCTCTGCGACGACTTCGTCCGAGAGATATCCAGCTTCATCCTGTGCATACAACAAGGTCGGAACCAGCACCGACCGCTTCGTCGGATAGTGCGTCAGCATCTCCGCGAATCGTGATTCGAACTTGTCCGAAAATCTCATTCGTTTTCCCTCCGTGTTCTCTGTGTCCTCCGTGGTTCAAGGATTGTTTTAACCACAGAGGACACAGAGAACACAGAGTCAATTACCGATCGATCTCTCCCAGCACAATATCAATGCTGCCAATCGCCGCTACCACGTCCGCCAACAGCCCTCCCTCGCACATGCTGGGGAGCAACTGCAGGTTCGCCAGGCATGCCGAGCGCATGTGCACTCGGTAAGGTTTGGCGGTGCCGTCGCTGACCACGTAGTAGCCCATTTCGCCGCGCGGCGACTCCACCGCCTGATAGACTTCACCCGCAGGAACGGCAAAGCCTTCCGTAATAATTTTGAAGTGATAGATGAGGGCTTCCATCTGCGTCTTCATCATTTCCCGGTCGGGCAGCACAACCTTCGGCGCATGGGCTTTGATAGGGCCTTCGGGCATTCCCTCCACCGCCTGCTGCACCATCGCAATGGATTCCCGCATTTCCTGCACCCGGCAGAGGTAGCGGGCGAAGACGTCGCCGTCCTGCGACACGGGCACTTTGAACTTGAAGTTCTCGTAGCCGGAGTACGGCATGTCACGCCTCAGGTCGAAATCGACGCCGCTACCCCGCAGCGTCGGCCCGCTCGCTCCCAGAGCGATAGCATCTTCGGCCGTAATCCGCGCGATTCCTTTAGTTCGCATCTTCCAGATGGGATTTCCGGTCAGCAAATTTTCGTATTCATCCACCTTGGAAGGGAAGCGCTGGGCGAAATCCCGGACGCGCTCGAAGAATCCCAGCGGCGGTTCCAGCGCCAGCCCGCCAATCCGGAAATACGAGGTCATCATGCGCTGTCCGCTGACCATCTCGAAAAGCCGCAGGATGTCTTCCCGCTCGCGGAAGCAATAGAGAAACACGGTCATGGCGCCGATATCGAGCGCGTGCGTCCCCAGCCAGACCAGGTGGGAGTTGATGCGAGTCAGTTCATTCAGCATCACCCGCATCCATTGCGCCTTGGGCGGGATCTCCAGGCCAAGCAGCTTCTCCACCGCCAGCACGTAGCAGAGATTGTTGGTCAGCGGACAGAGATAGTCGATGCGGTCGGTCAGGGGCACCACTTGCTGGTAGAACTTGGCTTCGCAGGTTTTCTCGATCCCGGTGTGCAAATACCCGATGTCAGGCATGATGCGCACAATATTTTCGCCGTCAATTTCGAGGATCAGCCGCAGTACTCCATGGGTGGACGGATGATGCGGCCCCATGTTCAGGATCATGGTGCGGTCCTGACCGGGTTCGAGCACTGGTGTGGGGGTAAGGTGGGCCATAACGAACCCTAGCGGTAGCCCTCCACCGGATAATCCTTGCGCAATGGATGGCCTTCCCAATCTTCCGGCATCAGCAATCGCCGCAAATAAGGATGGCCGGCAAAGCGCACTCCGAACAGATCGAAGACTTCACGTTCGAAATAATTGGCCGCGGGCCAAACGGGGGTGACTGAATCGATCGCGGGACTGCTACCTTCCAACCACACCTTTAGCCGTACCCGCTCTCTGTTCGGAATCGAGAGCAGGTGATAAACCACCTCGAAGCGCGGTTCTGATGGAAACCAATCGACACAGGTCAGATCGGCTAGAAAATTGAAAGGACAGTCCGAATCGTCCCGCAGCAGGACGCAAGCCTCGCGGATGGACGATCGCTCCAGGTAGATCGTCATTTCGTCGCGATCAAACTTGGCCCCCTCAACCGCGGAAGAATTCCAGGCTACGAGCTTGGCGATCGCCGGATGGTTCTTCAGTTGCTCCAGATCGGTAATGGGGGCTGGCAACGTCATCAGACCTGGCCCCGCCCCGCAGAAGGCTTGCCCCAGTCGAGGGCGCCCTTCTTCCAGACATAAAAGAAGCCCACCAGCACAATGCCGATGTAAACCAGCATTTCCCAGAAGCCGAACATCTTGAGATCGCGCAGGATGACCGCCCAGGGATAGAGAAAGATCGCCTCCACATCGAACAGGATAAAGAGCATGGCCACAAGGTAGAATTTGACCGAGAAACGTTCTCTGGCGTCCCCAATGGGAGTCATGCCACACTCATAAGGCGACATTTTGGCCCGGGTAGGACGGCGATACCCGATCAACCACGAAAGCAGAACGATGGCCCCCGCCAGGGCGCTAGCGACCAGGAAATGAATCAGTAATGGCAGGTAGCGGGCGAAGTAATTGTCGGGCATGGGAGAGCTATATATAATTCGCGCCAAGCGTTACTTAAACCATCTAGATTAGATTTCGCTCCTGGTGGTGTCAAGCCAGCCAGCAGCTTTGGGTAAACGTTTTTAATCGATGAGCCCGATCTCTCTTGTGAGGGCAAAGAAAAGCGCATGATCTTCGGCTTTAACACGGATATCAAGCAAGGCGACACCGTCTACCATGTGCAGAGCGAAGCCCGTGAAGGCGAGCTTCTGCTGCAGACCCAGGTATTCGTGCGCGGCCGCTGCATCGGGAAGCGTGCAACCCCTTATGGGGACAAATTGGCCGGGGGCTTCACCGACCAGCAAAAAGAGCATGGCCTTCGCGACCAGCACCGCCTGGTCCTCGATGCGATCCGCGATGGCCGGCTAGAAGAGGTCTTGGACAAGCGGGAGACGCCAGAAACTCTGGCCGCCATCAAGGAGTTGGACGTGCAGTGGCTTAACGCCAACTCCGTCCACTCCGACCGCAATCTGGTCATGCGGTTGCGGGTTACAGAAAGCGGCTCCGGCGTCCCTGGAGCGCGGCTGACCGTCCGCTTCGCCCGTCCCGACGCCGCACCGTTCTATGCCCAGGTAGTCACCGACCCGTCGGGTGATACCGAGATGAAAATCGAGGTCGATGAGTCCTCGCTGCCCGATTCTTCCGTCCTGGTACAAGCCAGCTATTCCGGCCGCACCGCCACCCGCAAATTCCAGCTAAGAAAAGTAGAAGCCTGACCACCGGCCACGTGGGGACAGGCGCCCCGGGCTGTCCAGTCGAGCGAAGCTCGACAAGCGCATGACCGGACTTGCCCCCCAGGCCCTTAGTTGCGAGAATCGATCCGATGAAG
>JBGQIG010000057.1:0-11479 GCA_041498365.1 Terriglobia bacterium
CTCAGTCCCGCGCCCGGTTCTTGATCCAGATCGGCGTGCCGACGAATCCAAATGCGCGGCGAATCTGGTTTTCCAGGAAGCGCTGATAGGCGAAGTGCAGCTTTACTTTGCGGTCGGTGAAGATGACGAAGGTCGGAGGAGCAACTGCCGCCTGAGTCATGTAATAAATCCTCACCTGCTGGCGAGCAGGGACGGAGGCGCGTTCGAAGTCCACGTGCTTGAGGAAGCGATTCATTTCGCCGGTGCCAATGCGTTTACGGCGCTCGGTGGCGACTTCCTCCAGTGTCTGGAAGATTTTTTCGGTGCCCTTCCCGGTTGAGGCCGAGATGAACAGTATGGGCGCGTAGCTGAGAAACTTCAGCGCATCGCGCACTCTTTGCTCGTAGGCAGCGCGGTCGGCGGGGCGCTTGTTTTCTTGCATGCGTGAGGATTTTGTCTGGCGTCCTGTCCGCTCGTTGCCGCTGATCACCAGGTCCCATTTGTTCACAATGATGATCATCGAGCGTCCGCTTTCGTGAGCATATCCGGCGATGGCGGCGTCGAGTTGGCTCACGCCTTCGGTCGCATCGATAACAAGTAGTGCCACGTCGGCCGCTTCGAGATGCTTGCGCGCCATCACGACGGAGAGCTTTTCCGCCATCAGGTGGGTCTTGCCTTTGCGCCGGATGCCTGCAGTATCAATGAAACGAAAGCGCCGGCCGTCGCGCTCGATGATTTCGTCGACCGCGTCTCGCGTAGTGCCGGGGATGGGCGAGACGATGGAGCGCTCCGCACCGATAAGGCGATTGAGCAACGTGGACTTGCCCACGTTGGGATGGCCGATGATCGCAACTTTGGTCTCGTGAGGTTCGGGTTCTTGGGTTTCCTCCGTGTCCTCAGTGTCCTCTGTGGTTATCTGGTTTTGTGGCGGTATTGTCTCGAGAATCGCATCCAGCAGGTCGTCCAACCCGCGAGCGTTCTCGGCAGAGATAGGGAATAGTTCGCGGATTCCGAGACGATGAAATTCATCCACAAGTCCTTGCTGCTTCTCGGTGTCAACCTTGTTGACCGCGAGAAAGATCGGTTTGCCGGTGCGGATCAACTGGCGGGCAAGCTCAATGTCGGGAGCGGCCATCTCGGTTCGTCCGTCCACAACCATGATGACGGCGTCGGCCTCTGTGAGCGCAACCTTTGCCTGGCGAAAGATTTCCGCCGGGATGAAGTCTTTGTCTTCGGGGAGAATGCCGCCGGTATCGACAATGCGCAGGCGGCGCCCGCGCCATTCTGCCTCGCCGTAGAGACGGTCGCGGGTAATGCCGGGCTCATCTCCGACAATCGCGCGCCGCGAACCCACCAATCGATTGAAAAGCGTAGATTTGCCGACGTTGGGGCGACCCACGATGGCCACAGTGGGAATGCCGGCCGCGACCGACGGTGAGCTCAAAGTGGGATGGGTCATAGAATCTTGCGGCGACTGAAAATCTGCATAGACCGTGCGGGCACGGGCCACCCTACATAGGTTCAACCCGTCCCCGCACAAACGCTTATTATAGTGACTCGGTGCCTCCCGCCTCCCAGCCCGTCCCTGATGCGAAGAAGGGAGATGTCTCGCTTTATCAGTTCTTCGCGCCGGGGGGAGTGCTTTCTCGCACCCATCCCGCTTACGAATTTCGCCGCGGACAGCTCCAGATGGCACAGGCGGTAGAACAGGCGCTGGAAGAACGGCGTCACTTGATCGTTGAAGCCGGCACCGGCACGGGCAAAACGCTGGCTTATCTTGTGCCCGTCATCCGCTCCGGCAAGCGAGTCATCATTTCGACCGGAACGAAAAATCTGCAGGAACAGCTCTTTTATAAGGATATCCCTTTTCTCGAGCAGGCGCTTTTCCCCAATGGCGAGGGTAAGCTCAAGGTCTGTTACATGAAGGGGCGCAACAACTATTTGTGCCGCAAAAAGCTCTATGACCTTACCGATCAGCCCGTGCTCAGCGGTCTGGAGGAAATCGAGCACTATCGCGCCATCGCCGCCTGGGAGAAGGTCACCCAGTCGGGGGACAAAGCCGAGTTGGCATCGCTTCCCGAAGCCAGCGCTCTTTGGCACAAGCTCGACGCGCGCGCCGACACCTGCCTGGGACAGAAATGCAGCGCCTGGGACCGTTGTTTCATTACGGAGATGCATCGCCGGGCGATGGAGAGCGACATCATCATCGTCAATCATCATCTGTTCTTTGCCGACCTCTCCATCAAGCAGCAGGCCGAGTATGCGCCCGATGCTGGAATTCTGCCGGAGGTGGGAGCCGTGATTTTCGACGAAGCCCACGAACTGGAAGATGTGGCGGGAAGCTATTTCGGAGTTTCTGTGAGCAATGCGCGCTTTGAGGAGCTGTGCCGCGACGTGGAAGTCTCAATGCAGCGCAACCACATGCTTTCCGCTTCGCTATCGGGGGCGTTGAAGAGCGTTCGCGAGCGGGCGATGTTCTTCTTTGCCCTCCTGCCCCAGGGGGATGGCCGCTTTGCGTTCGAAAACCGGCGCGAGTTTTTGGAAGAAAACGGGGACGAATTTCTGGGTTTGCAACAGTCGCTTACCAGGCTGGGTTCAGAGTTGCAGAACCTGCCCTCGAAGCCGGAAGAAGTCTTCAACTTCGGCCGCCGCGCACAGGAGTTGCAGGTCCAGCTTGCCTTCCTGATGGAATCCGAAGACCGCAACACGGTGTTCTGGATAGAACGGCGGCGCGGTGGCCGCGACCGGCAGAATGTTTTTCTGCAGGCCACACCCATTGACGTGGCGCCAATTCTCAAAACCTGCCTCTTTGACAAGCTTGAGTGCGCAGTGCTGACTTCTGCGACGCTGGCCGTGGGAGGCGGTTTTGAATACATGCGCCAGCGGCTTGGAGTGGAGCATGCCCGGGAAACTGTGTTGCCTTCGCACTTCGACTATGAAAATCAGGCGCTATTCTTCGTGCCTCCCGATCTTCCCGATCCCCGCACTCCGCAATTCACGGTGAAAGCCGCGGATCGCATCAGGCGCATCCTGGAGATCACGCGCGGACGGGCGTTCGTCCTGTTCACCAGTTACGCGCAAATGAATGATGTCTACCAGCGCCTCCTGGGAGAGCTGGACTTTCCCATGCTGTTGCAGGGGGATGCTCCCAAGACGGCCCTGCTGGAAGAATTCCGCCTGACCCCTCACGCCGTCTTGTTCGCGACTTCGTCATTCTGGCAGGGCGTGGACGTGCAGGGCGAGCAACTCAGTTGCGTGATCATCGACCGCCTGCCCTTTGCTGTGCCCAGCGATCCGGTGGTGGCGGCGCGGGTGAAATCCATCGACGCAGACGGGGGAAATGCCTTCTTCCAGTACCAGGTGCCGGCGGCGGTCATTACGCTGAAGCAGGGCTTCGGGCGCCTGATCCGGTCGCTGCATGATCGTGGTCTGCTGGTGCTGCTGGACAACCGTATTTTGAAGAAGGCCTACGGGAAGGTGTTCGTGGACAGCCTGCCGGCGTACCGAAGGACGACCGATTTGAAGCAGGTGGAAGAGTTTTTCAACGCGGGATGAATTCCCTGACCAATTGAAATGGACTATTCGAGCGGCGGCACAAGCGTTTTGGCCGCAAGAATGAGATCGGCCCAAGGCACTTCGCCACCCCATTCGGTTGCGAGTCGTGCTTTTTCTGCTTGAAACGAGGGCAAAGACTCCAGGACTCGACGCGGAGACGGCACCTTCACAGCGTCCGGTCGTGTAGCCAGCCAAGCCATCACTTTTGGAACTATGCTTTCGGAGGTACTGTTATGCGGCTTAGGATCGTACGCTGCAAGGTCAGATACGAAACGCACGTATCGATGGCCCTCAGGAATCAGTATGAGCCAATCGTGAGCGTCTTCTTGGGGCGAGGCCAGGCGCCTTCCAATCGCGATGCCGAGTTCCAGGGGCATGTTGAACCTGGCCAGGTTCTCGTTGCCCTCGCCTCTGCAGCGCGACAAATCGTGGATAGAGTACCGGGAGGAAAAGACCGCCCGAGCAATCCGATCGATCCGAGATTCGGCGACGTTACCCGACTCCATCGCACTTCTCGCGAGGAAGCCACAGCACGTCGCCGCGAACACTATGGCATCAAAAAGCGGCTGAAACTGCGCATCAAAGGGGCAGTTGATGAACACTGAGGTCTTTGGATCGATGGCGAGGTTCCCAGTACCGAAATGCTCTCGAAGTCCTTGCGGTCCAGTGCTCATCGGAATTGCTTGGAAGCTGTCTTGCTTTTTCGGAGCGCTCGGGACCTACTCGCGTCGACATCAGCCATGCGGAACCTCTTGCGAACATGCTCTGAGAGGAGCTCAATAGCGTTGCGGTTGCTCACAGGATCAGACTGGACGAGGTACTTCATCGCCTCGACCAGAAGGCGCTGCCCGTCTATGTAGCGCAGCGCACTCGCTCCTTTTTCAATTGCATTGAGACGCTGCACCCTCTCCTTTTCGCAAGTCTTGGTGATCGTAGGGGTCGTCGTCTCGCTGAGAACCTTCGTAACTTCCTCAGCAGCCTTCGCCCAATCGGACTTATGATTTTGGATCCTCAGAGATACTCGGTCTCGCAAGAAAGGCGGTGCGTCAGCATCCCCAATCAGGATGGGCAGTAGAATTTTATTCTTGTCTGACCACGAGTACTCCAAGGCAGCTATGTACTCTTTCTGTTGCCATGTGCTTGGACTAAGCTTTGGTTCGATGATGAACGCGATGACCCGCGCGTTCTCCATGGCCTTCAGAATCTCATCGGACCAGACCTGTGAAGGTCCTAGGTCTCGCGTGTAAAGCCAAGTCGAAATACTCCGACCTTGCAGGGCATCTGAAAGCGCCTCAGCATACTTCTCTGAATGACGGGAACAGGAAATGAAAACATCGCTCATTTAACCGACGCTCCATGCTCATGATAACCCGATTTTGCGCTCAGTTTCCGACTAGTCGTCGTGGTTGACTAAAGGTATTGTTATCAATGGATCGGCGCTTCGACCCACCATCGCGGTAGAATAACCGGTTAGACGAGGCGCCGCAGTCTTGCTAGCAGCGATCGCTGCCGAGAGGGTTCATGTTCGAGGTCACAGTCGAAGATACGTTTGCCGCGGGGCATTACCTGCGCAATTACAAAGGCAAATGCGAGAACCCGCACGGGCACAACTATAAGGTGCGCGTGACCCTGGCCGGCAAGGAACTGGACAAAGCCGGTCTGCTGCTCGATTTCAAGGACTTGCGGGAAGCCATGAAACCCGTCATCGACCGACTGGATCACCAGATGATCAACGATCTGGCGCCTTTTACTATGCTGAATCCCTCGGCTGAGAATCTGGCCAAGTATTTTTACGACGAGACCAATGTGAATCTGGATCGAGTAACCCAGGGCCGGGTGCGGGTAAAGAATGTCACTGTGTTCGAAACTGATGTGACTACGGCAACTTATTCGGAGTAGCTGTTATTCCTGGCGTTGCATTCCTGGTTCTTTCGGCGACGTTTGGTCTATAGGGGGTCCTTCGTTTTCGTAGCTGCTTCGCGAAGCGAAGCAGATACTCCGCTCAGGATGACAGGAAACAGTACGAGCTGATAGCTGACGGCTGAAAGCTGCACCACATGCAAATCACCGAGATCTACAAGTCGATCCAGGGCGAGTCCACACACGCGGGGCTGCCTTGCGTCTTCGTGCGACTTACCGGTTGCAATCTGCGTTGCTCCTGGTGCGATAGTGAATACACTTTCACGGGCGGCCATCGCCGGACTCTGGAAGAAGTGCTAGAGGAAGTGGAACAGCTCAGTCCCGGTGGCGGTTTGGTGGAAATTACCGGCGGCGAACCTCTGCTGCAGGAGCGCGAGGTCGTGCCGCTGATGCAGCGCCTGCTGGATGCGGGCTACACCGTTCTGCTCGAGACCAGTGGCGAGCGTCCCCTGGAGCGCGTGCCCCACCGTGTGATCAAGATCGTCGACGTAAAGTGTCCGAACTCAGGCGAGCCCGATACCTTTCAAATGGAGAACCTCGAGGCGCTGAATGTTCGCGATGAAGTCAAGTTTGTGCTGAGCGATCGCAGCGACTATGAGTTTGCCCGTGACTTCGTGTCGCATCACAGCCTGGACCGGAGGGTGAATGCAGTCCTGTTCTCGCCCGCTTTCAGCAAGGAAGCCAGCGGCGCCCGCGACGCGTCTTATTGCCTGCTGGATCCGCGCGAACTCGCAGAATGGATGCTGGCCGATGGGGTCCCGGCGCGCCTGTCGCTGCAGGTCCATAAATTCATTTGGGACCCGGCGATGAAGGGAGTCTAGCGGGATTTCAGATTGTCGATTTCAGATTGCAGATTCGAACTGCGTCGCTCTCCGGGATTCGGAAGCCGGAGATCTTAGATTTTCAATCTGAGATCTGAAATCTATAATCTGAAATCCACTTCGGTTCGGCACGACATCTAACCGATGGCGAATGATAGACAACGCGCGGTTGTGCTCCTGAGCGGCGGCATGGATTCCTGTGTCTGCGCGGCGCTGGCAGCCCGCGACCACGATGTGGCTGCCGTGCACATCAGCTACGGCCAGCGCACCGAGGAGCGCGAACGGCGGGCTTTCTTCGCCATCTGTGAACGGCTGGGAATTCGGGACCGGCTTCTGGTGCGGAACGAAGCGCTCTCAGCGATCGGCGGCTCGGCCCTGACCGATCGCAACATTGGCGTGCCGGAATCGCATGCCATCGGGCACGATATTCCTGTAACCTATGTGCCCTTTCGCAACGCGCACTTCCTGTCGGTGGCCGTGAGCTGGGCGGAGGTGCTGGGCGCGGGCAAGGTGTACATCGGTGCGGTGGAGCAGGACAGCTCGGGATATCCCGATTGCCGTCCGGAATATTACTGGGCATTCAACCAAGTGGTGAAGTTAGGCACGAAGGATGGTCGAATCGAAATCGTCACGCCCCTGATCCAGATGCGCAAAGCCGAAATCGTTCGGCTGGGCCTTGAATTAGGCGCACCCTTCGATTTAACTTGGTCGTGCTACAGCCGGGAGGACAGCGCCTGCGGTGTGTGTGACAGTTGCGTGCTGCGCCTGCGAGCCTTCCGGGATGCGGGCAGCGCAGATCCGATCACGTATGCGGCGCTGGCGGAGAGAGCTTGAAGTAGCGCCGGCCTCTGGCCGGCCCGATGGGTGGGCGGGACGCCCACCGGACAGCCGGCGGGACGCCGGCGCCACGAGAATCAGTCTTATGAGCCGGGAGGCCAAAAACATGAAGCAACGTTTGGTGATGGTGATGCTGGTGGTGGCGGTGGCAGCACTGTGCGTACCCCCGGTGTTCGCCCAAGCCACAGGTACGGTGAAAGGCGTCTGCCGGGACATGGAAGGAAAGCCTATTGCCGCGGCCAATCTCGAATGGTTCAACACCGAAAACGGGAGGAAATATAACCTCAAGACCAACAACAAGGGAGAGTACTTTTCGCTAGGCATCGAGCCCGGCAAGTACAAAGTCACCCTCACCCACGATGGCAAGCAACTGGACCAGGTGACCAACTTTCCGGTCGGGGCGGACGAGGCTACTCTCGACTTCGATTTGAAGAAGTCCCAGACCGAAGCTGCCCAACAGAAGGGTATTAGCGCCGAGCAGCTGAAGCAGATGCAAGAGGCGCAAGCCAAAGCTGCCAAAGAAACCAGCACGGTCAAAGTGCTTAACGAAAAGCTCATGGCGGCCAACCAAGCCATGCAGACGGGTGATTTCGAGACTGCCGTGAACACTCTCAACGAAGCTACGCAAATGGATCCTACGCGGGATCTGCTCTGGGCCCGGTTAGGAGATGCACATCTCAGTTCGGCTCCGAAGCTGACTGACTCCACTGAGAAAGCAAAGCGTTACGGCGAGGCCGTCATCGATTACCAGAAGGCGATTGATCTCAAGAAGAAATCCATGGAGGCCACTTCGAAGCCTGAAGACGCCAAGAACCTGGCTGCCTACTACAACAATTTGGGTCAGGCCGAAGCCAAGACCGGTCAGCTCGACGAGTCCGTAAAGGCCTACGACACGGCTGCGCAGCTAAATCCTCCCGGGGCCGCACAGTACTATTACAACCAGGGTGCGGTGCTGACCAATAGCGGGAAGGTGGACGAGGCCAATGCGGCCTTCGACAAGTCTATTGCCGCTGATCCGACCAAGGCCGAGGCTTACTATCAAAAGGGCGTAAACCTGATCAACAAGGCAACCACAGATCCCAAGACCGGAAAGGTGATTCCTGCACCGGGGACCGCGGAAGCGCTGAACAAGTATCTGGAGCTGCAGCCCGCCGGCCAGTTTGCCGAAGGCGCCAAAGGCATGCTGCAGTACATTGGCAGCAGCATTGAGACCAGCTTCGGCGCCAAGAAGAAGGCCGCCACCACGAAGAAATAACCCGCGATTCCAGTTCTGCATGGGGCGGCCCGGGTGGCCGCCCCATCCCATTTACCGCGCCAGAACTGCCCCCTGTGACCACTACCGCATACATTACTAAGGTCTATGCCCATGACGTTCTTCGTAGAACGACGCCATCGTTTTCGCTACAGTGAACTTAGATAAGAAAGAAAGTCATCAGGGAAGACGGCACGCGGCTCCGAAAGCTCTCCCCCTCGGGCTACCCCTTCCTGGCCAAAACAAGATGGCATCACCAGGCATAGCACCGCTGCAGGTCACCCTCGATCCGGCATCGAGTTCCGGCGGCGCGTCCACACATGCGCTACTGGCCGCCATGTTGCGCGCGACCGAGAAGGTCAGCGATCTGATTTTTTCGCCGGGCCGCCCGCCCCAGGTGGAAGTGTATGGGCAGCTGATTCCGGTACAGGGTCCAGGATTGAAATCGCTCACCGCGGACGATACCCGCCGCATCGCATCCGACCTGATCGGTAACAATAAGCAGGCCATCAATATGCTGCGGGAGCAGGGGTCCTGCGATATCTCTTTTGGCTTGCCCGGACTGGCGCGCTTTCGGGTCAATGTTTTCATCCAGCGCGGCAGCTGCGCCGTGGTGATGCGCGTGATTCCAACTACGATTCCGGAGTTCGCGACTCTGGGCTTGCCGCCGCAACTGGGAGAAATAGCAAATCTACGGGATGGCATCGTTTTGGTGACTGGAGCGCGTGGCTCGGGAAAATCTTCAACCCTGGCTGCGCTGCTGGACCGCATCAACGAAAAGCAAACCTGCCATATCATCACCATCGAAGACCCCATTGAGTTTCTGCACAACCACAAGCGGTCCACCATCCATCAGCGGGAACTGCACAGCGATACGCCGAACTTCGCGCTGGCGTTGCGCGCGGCGCTGCGGCAGGCGCCGAAGGTAATCCTGGTGGGCGAGTTGCGCGATCGTGAAACCATGGAAATGGTTCTGGAAGCCGCCGAGACCGGCCACCTGGTTCTTTCCAGCCTGAACGCTCCCAACACGGTTAAGACGCTGGAGCGTATCGTGGCTGCGTTTCCTGTCGCCGAGCAGGCATCGTTGCGCGCTCGTCTGGCCAAAACCTTGCGCTACGTAATTTCGCAACAGCTCATTCCCAGGAAGGACGGTGGCCGGGTCGCTGTCCTCGAAATCTTCAGGAATACGCCACACACCGTGAACTATCTCCAGTGCGAGGATTCCTCTGGCGACACCCTGCTCCAAGCACTGAAGAACGGGGCATCGGAAGGTATGCAGCACTACGACCAGGAAATCGAACGCCTGGTGCGGGCGGAAATCGTGGACCGGGAAGCGGCCCTGAGCTATGCAACCGATCCCCAGCAGTTGCAACGGGCCCTGAATCCGGAATAGTTGTCCGGACGGTCTGAATCTTCAACAGTTCGCCGTCCCGAAACCGGTCTATGCGCGCCTTTCCGCCGGCTTTTCCACAAGCAACCTCTCACGGACTATGATCATCCACTGCTTGAATTCCCTGGTGTCGGCGCAGCAAACAAGATTTCCCCGCTGAATCTCCAGTCGCGATAACATCATCTGACACTCTTATAGAGGAGAAAAGACATGGCTTTTGAACTACCCGCATTGCCCTACGACTATTCCGCTCTTGAACCCACTATCGACACCGCAACCATGAAACTGCATCACGACATGCATCACGGAGCTTACGTAAAGAATTTGAACGCGGCTCTGGAAAAATATCCCAATCTGCAGTCCAAGAGTGCCGAAGATTTGATTCGCGACCTAAACGCCGTGCCGGAAGACATTCGCGGCGCCGTGCGTAACAACGGCGGCGGTCACGTTAACCACACCATGTTCTGGAAGATCATGAAGCCCAAAGGCGGTGGAGACCCGAGCGGCCCCATCGCGGAGGCGATCCAGAAAGCTTTCGGCAGCTTCAAGGACTTTCAGACGAAGTTCAACGACGCCGGCGTCAAGCAGTTCGGCAGCGGCTGGGTGTGGCTGGCTGCAAAGCGCGGCGGCGACGTGCAAATTCTCAGCACTCCCAATCAGGACAATCCCATCTCCCAGGGCCTGTTCCCCATCTTCGGCAACGATGTTTGGGAGCACGCTTACTACCTCAAGTACAACAATCGCCGTCCCGAATATTTGGCGGCCTGGTGGAACGTAGTCAACTGGGAAGAAATCAACAAGCGCTACGAGAGCTTGAAGTCAGGTCAACTCGAGCCAGCGCTGGCCCGGTAAACCATTTTCGAGTGGTGTAGAGGCCTCAGCACGGTGAATCGTGCTGGGGCTTTTTTATCCGGCCCTGTCGGACCTGAAGCATGAACATTGCGGAAGCCTGCTCGATTCTCTTCTCTGTGTCCTCCGTGTCCTCCGTGGTTAGCCCTGATTCCCTCCTTTGAGCGATAATAGACAGTCATTTCCATCGGTCGTCCGGACCGATGGCCTTCCTTTTTGGAGTGGACCATGAAATTCTTCTCCCTCGCAATCCCCGGAGTTTCTCTGTTGATGACGTGTGCAGCGCTCAGTGCCGCCGGACAGTCCGCACCCGCTGCGGCGAGAGATTACTCCTTCACCATTTCAACCGCCCAGCCCTGGACCGACACCGGCGTTGACCTGCAGGCAGGAGAGATCCTGGACGTCACTGCCAGCTCCGGCGGAGCGTCCGGGAGCTGTGATCCGCGAGGGATCAGTAGTCCAGCGGAAGGTGGCACGAGCCTTCCCGTAGTGAACGCCGCGGCTGGAGCCCTGATCGCCAGACTGCAGGCACAAGGTGTGCCCGTGCTGGTGGGCAACGGCCGGCAGTTGAAGGTCGATGCGCCCGGCCATCTCTACTTGGGAACAAACACGCAGGGAGAGCCGCCCTGCAACGGCAGTTTTGCGGTCAAGGTACACCTTAGCAGCGCGGAAAACGCACAACCGGCAGCGACCAGCAACGCCCCGGCGCCCAGTTCCTCGTCGGCACCGCCCTCCACGGCTGCTCAAGACTCTGCCCAACCGACTATCAAGACCAAGCTGGCCGCCGCCGCGCAGGTTTTTCTGGCCGGCCAATTCGGTACCGGCGGGAGCACCACTAGTTCTTCCCCTGCCCCGACGAGCAGTGCCGCGCTCTCC
>JBGQIG010000058.1:0-11464 GCA_041498365.1 Terriglobia bacterium
CTGCACATCACTTTCATCAGTGGGGTTGGGGACGCACGAGCGAGGACGCTCGCGCCTACATCGCCAAGATCAGAACACTCTGAAATGAATAGTCAGGTACTTTTTTGGATTCTCCCGGATTGACTTGACCAGGCTCCGGGTTTCAACCAGCATCTGGTCCGCATTGTTGAAGAGCGAGGGATCGCGAAGTAACTTCCCTGCTGTGCCTTCGCCAGCTTCCAACTGGTTGGAGATTTCCGAGAGCTTGTCCACAATATTTTGCAGCTTGCGGGCAAATTCCTCATCCTTCGCCAATTTGCCGATTGCGCCTTTGCCTGCATTCACGTCTTCCGTAAGCTTTCTTGCGTTAGCGATGGTGGCATTGGCGTTCTCGTAAAGCGCGGGATCCTTGAGCAATTTCCCAGCGCTTCCCTTGCCGGCGTTCAGGTCGTCGATCATCAGGTTGATCTTGTCGACCGTGGCATTGGCCTTGCGGTACAACTCTTCGTCAGAGAATAGTTTGCCCAGAGTGCCCTTGCCCTGGGCCACCTGGTTGACCAGTCCCTGGAATTCATTAACTGTCGAGTTCAACCGGTTGTACAGAGTGGGATCGTAGATCAGCTTGCCGACCGAACCCTGGCCACTTTCGACGAATGCGATGATGCGATCCAGGCGCTTCAACAAGGCGTCCATGTTCTGCAGCGTGCCCTGGCCGGCGCGCACCATATCGGAAAAATCCGGCACTTCGCGGCTGGGCAGGATGTCGCCGTCCATGGCTTGCGGCCCCTTGGCTTGCGAGCTGTCTATATCAATGTAAGTTTCACCGAGCACGCCGGCGGTCGAGAGCAGGGTCAACGAATCCTTGCGCATGCTGAACCGGTACTTGGTAATCACTTTCATCGTAACCTCAACCGGAGTGAGCTGCCTGGTCCTGTCCTGCACCACACGAATGCCGGTTACGTTGCCGATGTCCACTCCCGCCAGACGCACCGGAGCCCCCACGCGCAGGCCATTGGCATTGTCGAAAAATGATTTCAGCTCGATTTTGCGGGTCAGGACACCGCCGGTACCGCTCATGAGGAAAATGAGAATGCCAAGCGTGATGCTGGCAGCCAGCACGGTGAGCCCGACCTTCAGTTGAGACCACTTCAACTGCTTCTGGCTAGGCACGCATTCTCCCGACCACGATCATTCTCCGTGACAGGCCGCACGGGTCAGATTTGAAGAATCATAGCAGACCGCATAGCCAGCCTCACACGCTGCGGGGTTCCCGTTATGGTGCAGTCTCATTTGGGGGGACACGGTCCTGCTTTGCGATCTTTGCCTTGACTTTGCGACCTTTGCAGTCAAATCTTTAACCGCAAAGAACTCAAAGGACGCCGCAAAGAGCGCTAAGAACTGCAGTACTATCCGGATTCCGGACGCAGCGTTGCCACTAGCCCGAGCGCCAGGAGGTAAGCTGCCGCCCCGCACGCTAACGTGACGTTCAACCCGAACTGGATGGCTATGATGATCGCCACCACCGAGCCCAGGACACTCGAGGCTGCGTTCATCGCCCAGGCCCACTCCACCATGTTTCCGCCGGTTTCGTTCTCTTGTGACGCGGGAAATTCTGTCGCAGGATTACCGGCCAGGGTGCGCAGACCCGTCGGAAACGGCATGCCCATGGCGAAGCCCAACGGGACCAGCAGTCCGCCGCTGACCAGCAGTTTCGCCGCGAAAGGCAGTCCCACCATGTGGTTCAACAGGCCGGGCAGGATGGCGACGTACAGCAACAGGGCGCCCGCGATCAGCAGCAGGGGCAGCCATATCCGGCTGGTCTGGGCAAGCCACCAGCGGGAAACCATGCTGCCGAGACCGCTCGAAAGCAGAAGCAGGAACACGACGACGGTAAGCGCGTATGTGGGATGGCCAAGGAACAGAACGAAGCGCTGGATAAAAGCAATCTCCACCAGAATGTATCCCAGCCCGACGGCAATGAAGTAAAACAAGCGGACCGGACGTGGCTGCTGACCTTGAGCTCCCAACGCCAGGGGAACCACCAGAAACGCCAGCACTGCCAGGAGCGAGATCGCCAGGACCATTCCCAGCACGGCTACACCCAGATTATTTTTCCAGTCCATCCCCCGCTGCAACGATTCCGGGCGCAGGATCTGGCCCAGTTTCAAGGTGAAGAAAAAGAAAGGGGCATTGTCTGTCACGGGAGACACATCGTACGGGTAGCGCGCGGCAAAGCGTTGCGGGTCGTTCAGCTGAATAAGCTGGGTAAAAGACGCCGAGTTCGCCGGATAGTAATCCTCTCGCCCGCTGGCCGCGACCAAGTCCATATCCGAGGGCGAATACAACAGAGACAGCCTGGGATGGGCCGCCAAATGTTCACGTACACGGCCCTGCTCCTCCATGGTGAAAGCCGTGCGCTTGGCGAGCACGACGACTGGAATTCCATCCGCGTCCAAGTGTCCTTCGGAAACTACGATGAAGTGGCCGGTAGTGTCCCCGACCCCGAGTTCATGCAGCGCCTGCATCGCGACCGAAACCACGCGCAGAGCTTCGCGGGGCTGTTGAAACTCCCAGCGCGTGATGGCGATCATCCCGTCCGGCTTGAGATGATCAAAGTATTCCCGGAAAGCCTCCACCGTATACAGGCTGTTTTCGCTCAGGGCAAACGCGCCCGCCGCGGTGGAAGCCCAGGTGTCCACCAGCGTCATTTGGACGACATCGAACTGCTGCCCGG
The DNA here is from genome assembly GCA_041498365.1 of Terriglobia bacterium. Classification (GTDB taxonomy): domain Bacteria; phylum Acidobacteriota; class Terriglobia; order Terriglobales; family Acidobacteriaceae; genus JAIQFF01. The sequence continues at coordinate 2,714 of JBGQIG010000058.1, forward strand.
CGTTCCGCACAAACGATCGCCCGTCGGTGACGTGGATGCGCACTTCGGGCAGCTCGTACAGATGGAAGGTGTAATCCGCGTAGCGGCCACGCATGATGGTGTTGGCGATGATGGGATTGATCTCGATTCCGGTGACGCTCGGGCTGCCGTTACCCACCGCGCGCAAGACGTCCACGCCGCCGCCAGGACCGATGATGGCGTACTCGCCGCGAGGGCGCAGCACATTGGCCAAAGCCGGCGGCGCCGACATCAGATTCTGCTCCCACGGCCCCTGCCAGCGTTTGGCATCGACATTCATCAGGTAAGTAGACGCATCGGCATCGATCACAATCGCTTTGCCCTTGCCCTGGCGATCCACCTCCACGCGCGAGATGGCGTTCCAGCGCGCGAACTCCACCCAGGCTGAATCGCGAAACCCTCCCTTGGCGTAGACAATATCGAACAGTTTCCCGGAGTAGTTGGCGGCAATCAGGACCAGCAGGAATAACGCCCGTCCCCCGGCCGATCTCCGCGCTTTGCTTTCCGCCGCCCATACCGCTCCCGCGAGCGCCATGCAGACGCCGGTGAAAAAAACGGTGTTCGGGCCGCCCAGCCAATTCAGCAAAGGGACGATGGCCAGGCAAGCCAGCGCGCCCCCCGCGAGATCGGCTGCATAAAACCGGGAGACGTGTCTGGCTTCGCGGGAGAACACGATGGAGAATTCCAGTCCAGTGATGAAGAAAGGCACAGCGGAAGCCAGGTAAATCGCGGTAAGCCTGAGGAAATTGGTCTTCGAAATCTCCAGCGAGACCGGAATGCGCAGCACAATCACCAGCACGACCGGCACAATCAGCGCGTTGATCGAACATAGCCGGGTCACTAAAGCACGAGTCTCGAACCGTGCTAGGCGATCCTTCCTCAGGTGAGCGAACACACCCCCGGCGCCAAGCCCCAGCAAGGCGATTGAAATCGCCAGAAATGCGAAGTGGTAAAACAGCGTGACCGAGAACAGCCGGGTCAGCACGAGTTCCAGCAGCAGGGCGGCAAAGCTACTCAGGGCCATGCCGGCCAGCATCGCTCGATTCGGGGTATAAGCTGCGCGGCCGGTCGGGGTCAGGAGGGAGGTCTCACTCATCGAGAGAGTTCGCCGGGAAACGCGGCCAGTCTAACAGAAGTAGTCAGTGGTCAGTGGTCAGTGGTCAGTGGTCAGTCACAGATTTCTGACCACCGGCCGTTAAGCACTGATCACTGACTTTCGAGGATAACCTGCGCGATCGCCTGCTCGGCGGTGTGGGAGAGCGAGAGCGCAACATGGGCTGCGCCGAGCCGTGCCGCGAACTCGGCCGCCTTGCCATGGAAGGCGAGGGTCGGCCGGCCGCCGGGCTGGCGCGATACCTCGATGTCCCGCCATCGCACGCCATGATTCCAGCCGGTGCCGAGCGCTTTCATGGCGGCTTCCTTGGCGGCAAAGCGGGCTGCGTAGCGCTCCACCCGATTCGCTTTGGAGTCGCAGTAGCGGATCTCGCCTTCGGTGAACACCCGGTGCAGGAAGCGATCGCCGTGGCGCGCAATGGTCTGCGCAATGCGGGGAACTTCCGCGATGTCGATCCCGGTGCCGACGATCATGAATGATTACGTTAGCATCTCGCGGAGTGACCCTGCCACTGAACACGTAAGGCGGGTGTCCCCACCCGCCCGGCGGAGCGCAGCTCCGCAGGCTGCGCGGAATTCCGGGTCAAGGGTATCTTTGGCCCCTGCACGGGCGGGACGCCCGCGCCTACACTTGCCGGCGGGGATGCCGGAACTCAAGAGCAACTGCTGCAACCAGCGCAATCACTCCGGCAGCCAGCGCCGCGGGGAATGCGACGCCGCGGTAGGCCAGCGACATGTTGGGATGGACACCGCGCAGCGCTGCGTTAATCACAAGGCCAAGAATTCCCAGCAGCAGGCAAACCGCAAAAGACAGCAGCGTCAGTAGAAAGGTCACCAGCACCACGCGAAGTGGGGTCCAAAACCATCGGACGTTCGCGGAAGGTGCCTTGGCGGGAGACATTTTCTTTCTGATTGTAGCGGTTCCCAGTTTTCAGTTGTCGGTTCTCGGTTGGCAGTTAAAGCTGACGGCTTGGGGGGATCCGCACGCGTTTAGCTTAGTCCAGCACGCGTGGTGCGCTAGAATACATGCCATGCCGCAAGCTGCACCGCCCATTACGCGTCCCCCGGCGGAGGTCGTCCGCCTGACCCCCGTCTCGCAAGCTCCGAATGGAATCTGCTATGCCGTGTCCGGCGAGATTACTGTGCCCGAAGCCGACCTGCAGCGCATGGTGTCTGCCGTCCCCGATGCCGCAGCCGCCGCTCTCCGGCGCAAGGCCTACTATTTCGTCCCCTTGACCGTGAACCAGGGTGATGAAACCGTGATTGCGGACCGCTATGACGTGGCGCTGAGCGACAACGCCGTCTGCCATCGCAATCTCGACCTGGGCGACTCGCAGTGCGTGTTTATTTCCACCCGCCTGATGGACGACAAATTCTCGGTGGCTTTCGAGTTCTACATCAATGTCGGTCACGCCGTGGTGGAACGGGCCGGCGTCTCACAGGCTTTCGCCGACCTGGTGTGGAAGCAGGTGCAGGCCAAGGCTCGCGGTGAGACTTCGCTGGATGCATGGGAGTCGCGCAAGCTGGCGACCGAGCCGGGTCCGGACGCCGAAAAATACAAGAACGAATACTTATCCGCCAGCTTTTCCGACGCCATCTCCATCTACCTGCTCTCTTTGTTCATTGATGTGGACTACTACGATCTGCGTGAGCGTGACTACCCGCTGCTGGCTCCGGCCCAGATGGCAGAGCGATTGCGGAAGGTGGCAGAGTTGTTTCCGGCGAATCCGGGATTTGAGTTCACGATTTACTACAAGAGAAGGACGTAGAGTCAACCACGGATCGTACGGATCAAATCTGAAAGCGACAATCCTCTGTGTCCTCAGCGTCCTCTGTGGTTAGAATCATCGTTCCATGACGGTGACCGTCCGATCCTTCGCCAAGATCAATCTCGGCCTGTGCATCGGGGCACTACGGCCGGACGGCTTCCATGACCTGCGGACTTTGTACCAGATCATCGCTCTACACGACGTCATTCGTGTGCAGGTAGGGCGCGGTACAGGGATTGAGATTCTTTGCGAGGATCCACGGGTTCCCAAAGACGCGTCGAATACCTGCTATCGCATAGTGGAGCGGGCCCTGGCCGCGCTTCGGGCCCGCGGTCGAGTGACCATCACCATAGAGAAACACCTGCCGGTGCAGGGCGGCTTGGGCGCCGGTTCGGGGAATGCGGTCGCTACCCTGCTGGCCCTCGAACGCGCCTTGAAAAAGGAGTTGCCCGGTGCGGAAAAACTGCGCATCGCGGCCGAGGTGGGCTCGGATTTGCCGCTTTTTCTTGTGGGCGGGACGGTGCTGGGTGTGGACCACGGGGAAGAGGTTTATCCGCTGCCCGATCTGCCAGCCACGGTTTGCGTAGTGGCGACGCCGGAGATTGGGGTGTCGACCCCGAGGGCGTTTGCGGATTGGGATGCGATGATGGGGCAGAGCCCTCGCGGGACATACGATGCCGGGACATATGCTCACGGGGCAGGAGACTGGGAAGGGCACGACTTCGGTCGTGCCGCAAAAGGCGGGCAAAGAACGCCGGCTTTAGCCGCTGCTGGCACCGCCGAGCTTCGCTCGGCCAGGACGGGTCCGAGACCCGTCCCCACACAGTCAGAGGAAGGCTCAAAATTGACGTCTCCACCCCCCTCCGATAGAATGTTGGAGTTCGGCCGCATGGTTTCTAGGTGGCTGAGTGGTCAACCTTTATCCGGTGTCCCTGTGAGTAAAGGCAGGGGCCGGGCCGAGACCTCGCTTCTCGACCTTGTCCGTACCGGGATCGAAAACGACTTCGAACAGGTCGTCTTTCCCAAGTATCCCGAACTGCGCGAGGTTAAGGGTGTGCTTCAGAAGGCAGGGGCGTTCTATGCCTCTCTGTCAGGCTCCGGTTCCGCCCTTTATGGGCTGTTCACTTCACGGGCGGCGGCGGAAAAAACGGCGGCCAGGTTGCGGCGCGACGGTATTCCGGCAGTGGCCACAAGGACGATGACCCGGCAGCAGTACTGGAAACAGATTTCAGATTGAAGATTTTGGATTGCATATTGGCGATTTGTGGCCGAAGTATGGCTTTTCAATCTACAATCTGAAATCGCAAATCTGCAATCAACACTGGGCCGTCGACTAATGGTAGGTTGAGGCGTTTAGCGGGCGTCTGAGCCCGCTGCCGAAATCCTGAGCGTAGCGAAGGATCTCTCAGGCGCGCCATTAGCGGACGGTGAAGGTTGAAACACTGGGCCGTCGACTAATGGTAGGTCAAGTGCCTTTGGAGCACTTTGTCTAGGTTCGAATCCTAGCGGCCCAGCCAGAAAACCAGCTTCTAGCTCCTGGCTTCTAGCCAGGACGAGGTTGCCGCGGTTTACGGCTGGAAGCTAGTAGCTAGGAGCCAGAAGCCCCTATGGCAACTCTTGCGACAGCGACGGAAAAGAAGGCTCAGATGAGCGCCGACGAGAAACCCGAGCGCAAGCCACAGCGCGGCCGGGTGGACGACAAGTTCAAGATCTTCTGCGGCACGGCCAACGAACCGCTGTGCGATGAAGTCTGCGCCTTTCTCGGGTTGACTCGCGGGCAGGCGCAGGTCACGCGCTTCAGCGATGGCGAAGCCTACGTTCAGATCCAGGAGAATGTGCGCGGCGCGGACGTGTTCGTGCTGCAGCCTACGTGTCGCCCGGTGGATGAGCACCTTATGGAATTGCTGTTGATGATTGACGCACTCAAGCGGGCATCGGCCCGGCGCATCACTTCCGTAATTCCGTATTTCGGATATGCCCGGCAGGATCGTAAGGACAAGCCGCGAGTACCGATTTCCTCCAAGCTGGTCGCCGATCTGCTGACTACCGCGGGCGCCGACCGAGCCTTGATCGTGGATTTGCACGCGCCCCAGTTGCAGGGATTTTTTAATATCCCGGTGGACCACCTGTTTGCGTCGCCGGTGCTGGTGGACCATTTCAAGCGGCTGAATTTGCCCAATTTGACCGTGGTCTCGCCCGACGCGGGCGGCGTGGAACGCGCCCGGTTCTTCGCCAAGAAAATGGACTCGGCTCTGGCCATCGTGGATAAACGCCGCTCAGAGATGAACGTGGCGGAAATCATGAACGTCATCGGCGACGTCAAGGGCCGCACTTGTCTGGTGATCGACGATTTGATCGACACGGCTGGAACCCTGGCGAAGACAGCCAGCGCTCTTATGGAGAACGGCGCCAGCCAGGTTTATGCTTGCGCCTCGCACCCGGTGCTTTCCGGCCCGGCGGTAGAGAACCTTTCGCAGTCCTGCATCACCGAAGTAGTGGTAACCAACACTATCCCGCTGAGCGAAGCGGCCAAGCGGGAGCCCAAAATCAAGGTACTTACTATCGCTGGTTTGATCGGACGCGCGATCCAGTCGATTCACGAAGAAACGTCCGTCAGCAAATTGTTCTTATAGGAATCGAAACTTATGGCAACGGCAACTGAAAGCAATGTCTTAGAGGCGCAACCGCGGACTCCGGGCAACAAGAACGTAGCTCGCCGGGTTCGCCAGGGCGGCAAGATCCCCGGCGTGCTCTATGGAGCGGGGAAACAGTCACTGACGGTCACCCTCGACCCACGCCAGGTGACGCGCATTCTGCATTCCGCGACCGGGCACAACACCATCTTCGATCTCGCGGTCGAGGGTGGCGAACGCACCAAGGCCATGATCGTGGATTGGCAGTATGAGCCCATCAAGAGCTCGCTGCTGCACATCGATCTGAAGCGCATCGCCATGGACCAGAAGCTCAAGGTCAGTGTGCCCATCGCGCTCAAGGGAGAAGCGGCTGGAGTGAAGCAGCAGGGCGGCATCCTGGAGCAGATCCTGCGCGAAGTGGAAGTTGAGTGCCTGCCCAGCGACATTCCAAGCTCCATTGAGGCGGACGTCAGCGAGTTGGTGTTCGGAAAGGTCTTGCGCGTCTCCGACCTGACGCACGACGAAAAGAAGATCCATTTCATCACGGATGCAAACCAGCCCGTAGCGCACATCACTACGGTTAAGGAAGAAGTGGTCGCCACTCCGGAAGCGGTTGCCGCGGAAGCTGCCGCCGCCCCGGCCGAACCCGAGGTCATCAAGAAGGGCAAGCAGGAGGTCGAGGGAGAAGAAGGTGCCGAAGCTGCCCCCGAGAAACCGGAGAAGCCCGAAAAGAAAGAGAAGAAGTAAGTTGGCAAGGTCCACGTGGGGACAGCCGCCCTCGGCTGTCCGGTCGAGCGGAGCTCGACAGTTTTGTTCGAGGAAAATTGCGCAAGCGTGAAACTGATTGTCGGGCTGGGCAACCCGGGCATTGAATACCAGTTCACGCCGCACAACCTGGGCTTTCTCGTCATTGACCGCATGGCGAACGACTGCGGCGTGGAAGTCAGAAATCGCCAGTGCCATGCGCTCACGGCCCGTGCGGAGATTGCCGGCAAGCAGGTCTTGCTGGCCAAGCCCGAGACGTTCATGAATCTGAGCGGTAGGTCGGTTCGTGAACTGGTGGCAAAGCATGAAGTCAGGCCAGAAATCGACCTGATTGTGATTTACGACGAACTGGATTTGCCGATGGGCACGATCCGTATCCGGCAAAGAGGCAGTTCGGCGGGCCACAATGGCATGAAGTCCATCATTGGGGCGCTGGGTACGCAGGAGTTCTTGCGCATCCGGCTGGGCATCGCCCCGGACCGGACAATCAAGGACGGCGTAAAGTTTGTGCTGACGCCATTCCGCAAGTCGCAACTGAAGAAAGTGGACGAGTTGCTCGACAACGCCGCCGAAGCGGTGAGCGTAATTTTGAAAGAAGGTCCGGCGGCGGCCATGAACCGCTTCAACCGGAAGGCCGAGCCAGAAGAAGAGTAGCCACGGATTTAAAAAGATTCAATGTAGGCGCGAGCGTCCTCGCTTGTGCAAGGGCCAGCACGAGCGTGGACGCTCGCGCCTACATTAAGCAAATCCGTGGCAATGGAGAGAGAAAATGAACCGCACTTATGAGCTGATGTTTATCGTCCGCCCCGACATGGTGGAAGAGGAGCAGGACAAACTGATTTCCACCCTGGAAACCGCGGTAACTTCCTCGGGCGGCAATGTTAAGAGCGTGGAAAAAATGGGCAAGCGTCGCCTGGCGTACATGGTCCGGAGGTTTCACGACGGCATTTACGTGCTGCTTACGGTCGAGGGCGGCGGCGGGTTGATTCACGAACTGGAGCGCCGCCTGCGCGTTACCGAACCGGTGATCAAATTCATCACCGTGCGCATCGATGAGGAGCAAAAGCGTCTGGACAAGATCAAAGCTATTCGCGACGCGCGCCGAAAGACCCCGCCACCAACCCCGGCAGCAGACACTGGCGGAGAGACGGCAGCGGTCACGGCATAGCTGGTCGTTGTCCGTTGGCCCTTTGCGGCGTGCTGACGGACCTACTGACGAATGACGGTTCAAAAGACCAACGACCAAGGACCAACGACTGATTTTAAGGAGCATCATGGCTGAAGAAATGAGAGCAACAGCGGTAGCGGAAGGAAGTTCTGGTGGGGAGCGCCCCGCGGGTGGAGATCGGCCCTCCGGGGGTGACCGTCCCTCGTTTGGCGACCGGCCCGATCGTGGAGAGCGTCGTCCCCCGCGTCCCGGCGGTCCTGGTGGCCGTGAAGGCGGGCGCAAATATTTTCGCCGCAAGAAAGTTTGCAAGTTCTGCGTGGAGAAAATCGAGGCTATTAACTACAAAGATGTCCGGCTGCTTGCCCAGTTCGTGGCGGAGAGCGGCAAGATAGTTCCGCGTCGATTGACCGGAGTCTGTACACCGCACCAGCGACGCTTGTCCCTGGCCATCAAGCAGGCGCGGAACATCGCCCTGCTGCCGTTTGCCGGCCGCGCTTCGTAAAGAACCAAGCCACGGATTCACACGGATCTTCACGGATTTTTCTTTTCTGATCTGACCCGTGAAGATCCTTGTAAATCCGTGGCGAAATAGAATTTTTACAGGAGTCATCCCATGGAAGTCATTTTGAAGGAAGATGTGCCCAAGCTGGGCTCGCGTGGCGACGTGGTGAAAGTCGCCGAGGGTTTCGGCCGCAACTATTTACTGCCGCACAAACTGGCGATCGAGGCCTCCAAAGGGAACAAGGCCGTCATCGAGCAGATGAAGGCTGCCGCCGTGCGCCGCTCGGCAAAGGAGAAGACTAGTGCCGAAGCCCTGGCCAAGCAGTTCGAGGCAGTGTCGGTTTCTTTCCAACGCCGCTCCGGCGAACACGACCAGCTATTCGGCTCAGTCACGTCCGGTGATATCGCGGAAGCGCTGGCGAAAAAGGGCTTTGACGTGGATCGCCGGAAGATTCAGGTCCACGAACCGCTCAAAACCGTGGGCGAGTTCACAGTACCCATCAAACTGCACAAAGATGTGACCACGCACCTAAAAGTTGTCATCGAGAAAGAAGCGCAGGCGTGACCTGCAGGGCCACAGTGTTCCCAACTCACTCATCTCCGAACTGATCGTGCCACGGGGGCTCGCGGAAAGCGGCCCCAGCGGGCCATCCTTCCATTAAGTCCTGCTCGGTGAGCGTCCTACAGAGCACGAATCCTGCCAAACTCCTATAATTTGTGCTCACGGTTCTTTTGCTGACACGTCCATAGCTATGCAACCGGGGAGAACGGCAGGGCACCCGGC
>JBGQIG010000059.1:0-11438 GCA_041498365.1 Terriglobia bacterium
GAATCGACGTAAACCGTCAATAACGCCCCCGCTCCTCAATGACCAAGTCGGCTCCCGGCAAAATCCGGTCGCCGAGAATCTTCTTCGCACGCGTTGCGAAGTCAGGCCATTCCCCGGCAGGCGGCGCGGCCTGGCCCGCAGGGACAATCCGGGCGATAACGCGGTCGCGCTCCCGGAGTTCCACGGTGTTTCCCGCCCGCAGCCAGCTCTTGAGGCGGCGGGTGTCCCGGAGCTGACGCAGATTCACAGAAGGCATACCCGTAATGTGACACATTATGTGTCACATTGTCAAGGCAATTTCGGCTGCCCGTCGTAGGCCGGGATTTGGCCGTCGGCGCACGAGTCACTACCTCCTCTGAGCAAGTCATATAATAGGCAGCGAGCTGGTTCGAAAAGGAGGGGTCATGAGACGAGCATCGATACTGGTTTTCGCGCTTTTCCTGTTCATGTCCCTGAACCGTCGCGATGCCATTGCTCAAGAGGAGCATCATCATCACGCGCTGACTGACCAGGAAGTCGGCTCCGTGCATTTCCCTACCTCATGCGCGAACAATCTTGCAAAGAGTTTCGACCTGGCGGTCGCGCTGCTGCACTCGTTTCAGTACGAGCAGGCCCGGCAGGCGTTTGCAACACTTTCCAGCCAGGACCCCGAATGCGCCATGGCGCAGTGGGGTGTGACCATGTCGCACTACCATGGTTTGTGGGAGAACGGAGACATGGCCGCCGGGCGAATTGCCCTGCATAAGGCGCAGGAACTTGCACGAGCCAATTCCAGGACCGCTCCACGTGAATTGGCCTACATTGACGCTCTGGCCGAAATATACCGTGAGGACGGAAAAAGTGGGGCCGCGCACTCGCAGGCGTTCGAGCAAAAGATGGGAGCGCTGCAGGCCGCCTACCCAAGCGACACCGAGGCCGCGATTTTTCACGCTTTGACGCTGGCCGTCACAGCCCCCAAGACGGACAAGACGTTTGCCAACCAGCGCAAGTGTGGCGAGATCCTTGAGCCTATTTTCGCCAAGCAGCCGCACCATCCTGGCATCGCCCATTACATCGTTCACTGCTACGACAACCCGGAACTCGCCGCATCGGGTCTGGGGGCAGCCCGGATGTATGCCAAGATTGCGCCCTCCTCGGCCCATGCCAATCACATGCCGTCACACATTTTCACCCGTGTGGGCTCGTGGGACGAGTCCATCAGCTCCAATACGAAATCCGCCGAACTGGCCGCCGCTGCTGAAGCAACTTCGACCAATGGAGAAGCACGTGACCAGCGTCTTCATGCCCTGGACTACATGGCATACGCCTATCTTCAAAGCGGGCGTGTGCGGCAGACAAAGGCGGTGCTGGATCAAATGAACTCGCTCCCGCCTGTGACTGGCCTGACGCTCACCGGCGACTATGCCCTTGCGGCCATTCCAGCGCGTTACGCGCTGGAGCAGGGGAATTGGGAACAGGCGAGCGGATTGAAGGTACGTGAAGAGGCTGTACCCTGGGCACAGGCAATTACCTGGATGGCCGTTGGAATCGGGAGCGCGCGTAGCGGAAATCTGGAGCAGGCGTCCCACGCCGAGAAGACCCTCGCATCTCTTCGCGATGCGACGACAAAGCAAAACAATGTGTATTGGTCGAATCAGGTTGAAGTGCAACGACTGGAAGTTGCGGCCTGGATTGCTCAGAAGGCGGGCAAGGGCGCCGACGCCATCGCTACCATGCGTTCGGCTGCGGAACTGGAAGAGAGCATGGATAAGCACGCCGTCACTCCGGGAGCGGTGACGCCGGCGCGGGAGATGCTGGCGCAACTGCTCTCGCTGGAAAATCATCCTCAAGAGGCGCTGGCGGAGTATGAGGCTGTGCTTAAAGTCGCTCCCAACCGGTTCAATGCGCTTTATGGCGCGGGCTGCGCCGCTGAAGTTTCGGGAAACGCAAGCACCGCCAGCCGATACTTTCGCAAACTAACCGAAGTTGCGGCGGGTGATGAGCGAACCGAATTGGTCACAGCACGGAAGAAGGCGTTCAATGCTCAGAGCGCTTTGCAAACAAGACCCTAACAGTCTTGCCAAGTGATAACCTCGATGTCGGTAAGGGCGAAATCGGTACCCTTGGCCAGCAACGGTTCACCCAGGGCCTTGGCCAGAGCATAAGCAAAACAATCGCCAAAGTTGAGGGCTGCCGGGTGGCGGCCTTTGCCTTATTTGCGCCGGGCGGAACGCGCAATCTCGACTTGTTCGCCGTCCACGGACGCGATCTGGAGATTGGCGCGGATGAGGAAGAGATCGAATTCCCGGCCGGCCGATTCACCACGTCTGGCTTCCAGCACGATAGCTCAAACATCCGAAGAGATGTCGGGCTACTTCGCTACAAACATCTCCCCGACCGGCTCCTGAAAGAGATACCAGACGATGATCGCCCTCACAATCACTCCCAATCCGCCCCATACCAGCCTTGCGAATCGGAAATCAATTACCGCACTGGAAACGCTGGGGAGTAAAAGCACCATGCCGATCATGGCGATCAGGATTGCCGTCCAGCGGGCCCACTTGTGCAGACGCCAAAGCCCGAGCGCCACTGCCACGCCGACCGCAGCGGTGAGCAGAAACATGTAAGGGCCGGCGAGTTCGAGTCCGCCGAGCAACGCTGCGCCGGCCGCCATGGAGATCAGGCCGGGACGTGCCAGCATGGTGAGACCAACCGCTAGCAGGTAGGCCGCAGTCAGAAGAAACGCAATCGTCACGGCAGTAACGCCGGCGGGGCGTTCAAGCTTCATTTCTTGGTTTCTTCCGGCTTCTTCTGCGCGGTTGGCGGTAACAGTCCGTTCAGCCGCAGGTACATGGCCGCCGCCCCGTAGTGATCAGCCCAGCTGCCGGCGAGGGCCAGGACTGCCCAGGCGCGCGGCCGCGGTTCGCCGGTGAAATCCTGGATCGAGTCACCCAGTTTGGAGTCTTCTGCTTTGGCGAGAGCGGTGGCACAGAAATCGAAGGACGCCTTCACCGCAGCGACCAGTTTTTCCTTGGCGGCGGTCTCCGCCAGTTCCTCGAACTTGGGCTGGGGAATATCCGCGACTTTGGCGCAAAAGAAATAGTTGCCTTCGACGATGTGGGCAGCGAGGTGGCCGAACGACATTTGCTCAGGAGTGGGCTTGAAGGCGAATTTCTCGGCCGGCATTTCTTCGATGGCTGCGACGGTGTTTTTCTGACGGCCGGTAAGAGCGTCGCGCAAGACGTCGGTTACAGGATTCTTGGATTGCTGGGCGAAAACGGCAGTGGAAAGCAGGAGCGCGGCAAGCGTCAATTTCATGTTGCCTCCCCGAGCGCCTTAAGCATAAACCAAAGCGCAGTTGAGTAGCGCCGGCGTCCCGCCGGCCCGATAGGCGGGCAGCATGCCCGCCAGACCGGCAGTGTATGCGACGCAACTTTGGTCACGGATCCAGTCAGAGTTCAATCTGAAATTCGCGTGCCGATGGGATGGTGCTAGCAGGGCGGCGGGCAGAGCCTGCCCTGAGCGAAGTCGAAGGGATGCCCGCCGGACAGCTGGCGGGACGCCAGCGCTACGACATCACACCGCGATTTCTGGGGTGGCTTCCAGCAGACTGCGCGTGTACGGGTGCTGTGGTTGGCCGGTGATCTGTCTGGTCTCTCCAACTTCAACAATCTTTCCGCGGTACATTACCGCGATGCGGGTGGCGAGATAGCGCACCACCGGCATGGAGTGCGAGATGAACAGGTAAGTCAGGCCAAACTCGCGCTGCAACTGCGCCAGCAGGTTCACGATTTGCGCTCCGACACTTACGTCGAGGGCAGAGACGGGCTCATCCGCGACGATGAATTTCGGGCGCAGGGCAAGCGCACGGGCGATACCGATGCGCTGCCGCTGTCCTCCGCTGAATTCGTGCGGGAACCTGGACAGGACGGACTGGTCGAGGCCGACTGCCCCGAGCAGCTCAGATACCCGAGCGCGACGCGCGGGAACAGCCATCTTCTCGTGAATGACGAGCGGCTCGCCGATGATGTCTTCCACATTCATGCGGGGATCGAGCGAGCCAAAGGGGTCCTGAAAAATGATCTGCATGTCACGACGGAGGTGTCGCATCTCACTGTGACCAGCGGCCAGCAGATCGCGGCCTTCGAAGCGTACGCTGCCGGAACTCGGTTGGATCAGCCGTAGCACCAAACGGCCCAGAGTGCTTTTTCCCGATCCCGATTCGCCCACCAGGCCCAGAGTCTCGCCGGCGTGGATGTCGAGCGACACGTCGTCCACGGCGCGAACCTCCCCTTTGGCGCGAGCGCCCAGCATGGACTCGCCGAGGGGGAAAACTTTCGTCAGGTGGCGGATTTCAACGAGAGCCGGGGTCATGAATGTGCGGTCTGCGAACCTCAAGGGCTGAAGCCCGCATTTTTTCGCGGACTTATCGGCACGAGCAAACTCGTGCCCTCCCGGATCTCGTTCGAGCGAGAGTTTTCACCCGCCTGTAAAGTCGTGCCCTTTCCGACTGCGCTCGAAACCAGATCCAGGAGCAAGGGTCACGCGTGTACCGCGGTTGGCTTGCTGGCAATCAACTGGCGCAGCACGAACTGCAAGATACCGCCGTTGGCGTAGTACTGGGCTTCCTGCGGCGTGTCGATACGAACCAGGGCGTTGACCTCGACGGTCTTGCCGTTGTACGTGGCGCGCACCTTCACCTGTCTGCCCGGAGCAAACTTCCTGACCAGATCGTTGACGCCGGCAATCTCAAAGGTTTCTTCGCCGGTCAGATTGAGCGACTGCGCGGTTTCTCCGGAGAGGAACTGCAGCGGCAGAATGCCCATGCCCACCAAATTTGAGCGATGGATACGCTCGTAGCTCTCCGCGATCACTGCTCGCACGCCCAGCAAGAGCGGGCCTTTGGCCGCCCAGTCCCGGGAGGAGCCGGAACCGTATTCTTTTCCGGCAAGGACCACCAGCGGCACTCCCTCGGCGATATATTTTTCAGATGCGTCGAAGATGGACATCTCCACGCCATCGGGGAGATGGCGAGTGAATCCGCCTTCAAGGTTGGGGACCATTTTGTTGCGCAGACGCACGTTGGCGAAAGTGCCGCGCACCATGACTTCATGATTGCCGCGGCGCGATCCGTAGGAGTTGAAGTCCACCGGCTTCACGCCGTGCTCGATCAGATATTTTCCAGCCGGGCTGTCTTTCTTGATCGAACCGGCGGGTGAAATGTGGTCGGTGGTAACGCTGTCGCCGAGCACGGCCAGCACGCGCGCGTTCCGGATGTCCTCGACGGGCGCGGGCTGCAGCGACATATCGTCGAAGTAAGGAGCGCGGCGAATATAGGTAGAGTCGATTTCCCAGGCGTAGGTTTCGCCCTTGGGCACGGGCAGTCCGCGCCAGCGGTCGTCCCCGTGATAGACCTCGCCGTAGCTCCGGGTGAACATGTCAGAGGAAATGGATTTGCGAATTGTCTCTTCCACTTCGCGCTGCGGCGGCCACAGGTCCGCGAGATAAATCTCCTGGCCATCTTTTCCTTTGCCGATGGGATCTCTCCGCAGGTCAATATCGATACGTCCGGCCAGGGCGAAGGCCACGACCAGCGGCGGCGACATCAGGTAGTTGGCGCGAACTTCGGAGTTGATGCGGCCTTCAAAATTGCGATTGCCCGAAAGCACTGAAGCTACGACCAGGTCCTTCTGGTCGATTGCTTCCGACACTTCTTTAGGCAGCGGACCGGAATTGCCGATACACGTAGTGCAGCCGTAGCCGACGATGTGAAACTTGATTTTCTCCAGATAAGGCAGCAGCCCGGCTTTCTCCAGATAATCGCGAACCACTTTTGAGCCGGGAGCCAGCGAAGTCTTGACCCAGGGAGGAACCGTCAATCCCTTCTCGACCGCCTTCTTGGCGACCAGGCCGGCAGCCACCATCACCGAGGGATTCGACGTGTTAGTGCAACTCGTGATGGCGGCGATAACCACACTGCCATGCCGTAGGGACTTCTTCACATCTCCCGGAACATGCTCTTCCACCCGGTGGTTGTCCACCCCGACCGCTGCGGGGTAGCCGCCTTCCTGCTCCCAACGGTCCACCTGCTTGGGGACGCTGCCCGAAGGCGCGCTGCCGGAAGCGACAGCCGCGGGGGCCGCAACCTGCGCGGAAGACTTTGGCTTCATCAGCGATGGCAGCGCGGCCCGGAAGGAATCTCCCGCTTGCGAGAGTGGCACACGGTCTTGCGGACGCTTGGGTCCGGCGAGACTGGATTCAACCGTGGCCAGATCAAGCGTCAGCAGTTCCGAATATGCGGCCTCGGGTGTTTTCTCGTCATGGAACATGCCCTGCTCGCGGCAGTAGGCCTCGACCAGGGCAATTTGTTCTTCCGAACGGCCAGTAAGGCGCAAGTAGCTGAGACTTTCCTTATCCACCGGGAAAATACCGCAGGTGGCGCCGTACTCAGGCGACATATTACCGATGGTGGCGCGGTCCGCCAGCGGCAGCTCCTGCAATCCGGGGCCAAAATATTCGACAAACTTACCCACCACACCATGTTTGCGGAGCATTTCGGTGATGGTGAGCACAAGGTCGGTGGCGGTTGCGCCTTGGTGAAGTTTGCCGGTCAGCTTCACCCCGACCACTTGCGGAATCAGCATGGAAACAGGCTGTCCCAGCATGGCGGCCTCGGCTTCGATCCCGCCCACTCCCCAGCCGAGCACGCCCAAACCGTTAATCATGGTGGTGTGCGAATCAGTGCCCACCAGAGTGTCGGGGTAGGCTGAAAGCCGGCCGTTTGCCTCCTGCACAAAAACCACGCGCGCCAGATATTCGAGGTTCACCTGGTGAACAATGCCGGTATCGGGGGGCACAATAGCCAGATTGCGGAAGGCGGTCTGGCCCCAGCGCAAAAAGGCATAGCGCTCTTTGTTGCGCAAGAATTCAAGTTCCGCATTGAGCTGGAAGGATTGGGGCGTGCCGAATTCGTCCACCTGTACCGAGTGATCGATGACCAACTCCGCCGGCTGAAGAGGATTGATCAGCCCAGGATCGCCGGACAGACGCTTCATCGCATCGCGCATGGCGGCCAGATCAACCACCGCCGGCACTCCGGTAAAGTCCTGCAGCAAGACTCGGCTGGGGGTGAAAGCGATTTCCTTGTCCGGCTTCGATTGGCTGTTCCAGGCGGCCAGAGCTCGGATGTCTTTCTCGGTGACGTTGCGGCCGTCTTCCGTGCGCAACAGATTTTCCAGCAGAATGCGCAGGGAGTAAGGAAGATGCTTCGTGGAAATGCCCTTTTCGTCCAGAGCCTTCAGGCGGTGAATCTCGTACTCTTTGCTGCCCACGCGCAGGACGGACCGGCTACCAAAGCTGTTCATAAATGATTGCCTTCCTCTTCTAGTTTAATCCTTGCGTCGGGAAATTGCGTAGCAGAGGCAGACGGAACCTTGCCCTACCATGGGACCGAACCGGGAGAAGCCTAACTGCGGAATGCCAGTGCCAGCAACCAAACGTTCAGGACGGCGATTAGTACTGCAGTGACCCAGGCGAGGGATTTCATCCAGGTAGGATTGGCGAACTCGCCCATTTTCCGCTGGTCGCTGGTGAACATGACCAGAGGGAAGACGGCGAAGCTCAACTGCATGCTCAGGATCACCTGGCTGAGGACCAGCAGCTTGGCGGTGCCACCGGTTCCCCAGAATGCTGTAACGATCACCGCCGGAACAATCGCCACCGCGCGCGTAATCAAGCGGCGCAGCCAGGGACGCAGGCGGATGTTCAGGAAACCTTCCATGACGACTTGACCCGCCAGAGTGCCGGTCAGGGTGGAGTTCTGGCCGGAGGCGAGCAAGGCCAGCGCAAACATGGTGCTGGCTCCCGTGACCCCCAGCAGCGGCGTAAGCAGCTTATGGGCGTCATTGATCTCAGCCACCTGGTTGTATCCGTTGCGATAGAACGTGGCCGCGGACACGATCAGGATGGCGGCATTTACCAGCAGCGCAAAGGTGAGAGCGATGGTGGAATCGATGGTTCCGAAGCGAATCGCCTCGCGCTTGCCTTCGGGAGTACGCTCGAAATTGCGCGTCTGCACGAGCGCCGAGTGCAGATAGAGGTTATGCGGCATCACGGTAGCCCCCAAGATGCCGATTGCGATATACAGCATTCCGGGATCCCGGACGATCTGTGACGAAGGGATGAAGAATCCCTGCGCGATGCCCAACAAGCTCGGCTTAGAAAAGAGAATTTCCAGCCCGAAGCAAACTCCGATGACCGCGATCAGGGAAATGACCAGTGCCTCGACCAGCCGGAAGCCCTTCTGCTGCAAAAAGAGAATCAGAAGAACGTCGAGCGAGGTCAGGCAGACGCCCCAGATCAGCGGAATATTAAATAGCAGGTTGAGGGCGATGGCCGAACCGATTACTTCGGCCAGGTCGCAAGCCGCAATGGCGATCTCGGCCCCGATCCACAGCAAGAACGACACCGGGCGGCTGTAGTGGTCGCGGCAAGCAGCCGCCAGATCGCGTCCCGTAACCACGCCTAGCTTGATGGCCAGGGCCTGCAGCAGGACCGCCATCAGATTCGACAGCAGGATGACGCAGAGAAGCGAGTAATTGTATCTCGAGCCGCCAGCCAGGTCGGTCGCCCAGTTGCCGGGGTCCATATAGCCCACGGCCACCAGGTAGCCCGGTCCCGCAAAGGCCACGAGCTTGCGCAAGAAACCCGCCGATTGTGGGATCGGCAGACTGCGGTAAACCTCCGGCAAACTGGGGCGGGCGACGGCATATCGCCAACCCTGGTCCTTGGTTATTTCCGGGCTGGACATGACTTGAGGTTCGAGCGGCGATAACATTAGCATAAGTATACACAAAGCAGTAAACCATGGTTAATTACTTTGGGCTTGGACCTTCTTGGCAGATCGTCGCATCTGCGGGAACGACGGTGAGGAGTCCCCTCGACTTCGCTCGGCCAAGCTCTTCGGCTGTGCGTTCAGAATGACAGAAAGTTGGGCGTCTCAAGATGACCCGGACGTGGAATTGCGGCGGCTTCGACGATCCTCCGCCGTTACCCAGACCTTTTCCGCAGCGGACCCGCCCAGGGCGACGGTTCCAGCATCGGTGGCCAGAGTCAGGGTATGGTCGTAATTTCTCCCCGACACGTGCACGTGAGCGCCCGGACGGATGCCGCGTTGTTCGAGGAATTCCAACAGGCGGCGGTCGCGTTCGTAGATGCCACTGACCAGGTAGTTGCCGCCCGCTTCGGCATGGGCCAGCAGCAGCAGACCTCGCCGGCGCCGGCTGGCGGGACTTTCCAGTTCACTGAGATTACCGTGAGGGCAGGCGCCCCCGCGACCCAGTTTCGCCAGCAGCTTGGCCTCAAAATCGGTGGACACGGCATGCTCCAGCCGCTCCGCCTCGTCATGCACCTTGTACCATTCCATGCCAAAGATTTCCGCCAGCATGCGTTCGATCAGGTGATGACGAAGCGTGAGTTTGCGGGCAATCTTGCGCCCGGCGGCGGTGAGGCTCACCTCTCCACTGGTCTGTACCCGAACCAGGCCGTCCTTTCTCAAACGGCGCATGGCCATAGTAACGGCGGGCGGCGAAACCGAAAGCCAGTGCGCCAGCGTGGCCGAGATGACGGTCTCGCCTTCGCTTTCAGCCTCGAGGATGGCCTTGAGGTAATCTTCCTTGGAGCCAGTGATCATCTGGGAAGTATTATACGTTAAGCATAGTTAACGGGATTTCAGATTGAAGAGTCCAAGAGTAGTGTAGGCGCGAGCGTCCTCGCTCGTGCGGATCCGGCACGGGCGCTGCCCGCACGAGCGGGACGCTTGCGCCTACATCGATCCATTCCCCGGTTTGACATCGTCCGCACGTCCCCCTAACCTTGTCAGTCTCCGGCTATGAAAGTTCTCGTGATCGGGAGCGGTGGGCGCGAGCATGCGCTGGTGTGGAAGCTGCGCCAGTCCCCGCGCGTTTCCCAGGTGTACTGCGCGCCCGGCAACGGCGGCATCGCCCAGGAAGCGGAGTGCCTGCCGGCGGAGGTGAAGAGTGTTGATTCGCTGCTGGCGGTGGCCAACCAGGTTCGTCCCGACCTCACCGTCGTCGGACCCGAACTGCCTTTGGCCCTGGGAGTAGTGGATCAATTCAGGCGGCGAGGCTGGCATGTTCTCGGCCCCACCAAGGCGGCGGCACAACTGGAGTCAAGCAAGAGCTTCGCGAAGGAATTCCTGCAGCGCCACCGCATTCCCACCGCCCACTTTGCCATCTGCGACTCCATTGACGAAGTTCAGCAAGCCTTGCCGCACTTTCGTGCACCCGTAGTGGTGAAGGCGAACGGCTTGGCTGCAGGCAAGGGCGTGGTGATTTGCAGGACGAAAGAAGAGGCGGCATCGGCTGCGGTGGAGATGTTCGGCGGAAAGACTCTGGGCGAGGCGGGACGGCGCGTGGTGCTGGAAGAGTGTCTGCAAGGGGACGAGGTTTCGTTTCTGGTCCTGAGCGATGGCGAGAGGGTAGCGCCGCTGGTCGCGGCCCAGGATCACAAGCGCATCGGGGACGGCGACACTGGTCCGAATACGGGGGGCATGGGCGCATATTCCACTCCGGACATCGTCGATGACCGCATGACCCAGTGGTTGCTGCAACACGTCGCCCGGCCGGTGGTGGCCGGAATGAAGGCGGAAGGAGCGGAATACAAGGGTATCCTGTATTGTGGACTGATGATGACGGCGCGCGGTCCCATGGTTCTCGAATTCAACTGCCGCTTTGGCGATCCCGAGACCCAGCCCATCCTGATGCGCCTGGAAAGCGATCTGGTCGAGGCGCTCGAAGCCTCGATTGAAGGCCGGGTCAGCGAGGGGGATTTTCGCTGGTCGCAGGATGCCTCGGTGTGCGTGGTTATGTCTTCCGGCGGATATCCCGGCACTTTTGCCGTAGGCAAGAAGATTATGGGCCTCGAAGAAGCAGAAAAAGTTGAAGGAGTAAAGGTTTTTCATGCCGGCACGACCCGGCACGACGGCGCATACTTCACCGCCGGCGGACGGGTGCTGTGAGTGACGGCGCGGGCAGCGGATGTGGAGACCGCGGTGGATCGGGCGTATGAAGCTGCCTCGAAAATCGGCTTTGAGGGCGCGCATTATCGCAAGGACATCGCGGCAAAAGCAGTGAAGAAATAGTTTCGGGTTTCCCAGTTTCCGGTTTGACAAATCAAAAAGGACATTCATGAGCACGAAGCCTCGAGTTTCGATTGTGATGGGCAGCGACTCTGACCTCGACATCATGCGCGAGGCGGCGAAAACGTTGGAGGAGTTCGGGATTGAGTACGAGATTGACGTCACTTCAGCGCATCGTTCTCCCGAGCGCACCGCTGAATACGCGCGCAAAGCCGCGGCACGAGGGATCCGGGTGATCATCGCCGGAGCCGGGGGCGCAGCCCACTTGGCGGGAGTAATTGCCGCGCACACTTCGATTCCC
>JBGQIG010000060.1:0-11367 GCA_041498365.1 Terriglobia bacterium
AAACTGCTGCAATGTGATGATGGCGGCACGGGCGAAAAAGGGCATGAAGGTCAGACGAGCGCCATGGCGTTTTTCGAAGGCTGACTTGGTCTTGTTGCGTAAATGAACAATGCGAGTCAGATCCGCCTCGAACATGCAGTGGACATGGGCGCTGGTGCGGCGGGATTCGATCATGCGATGGGCGATGATCTTGCGCATTTGGGTCATGGGCACGAGATCGCCGGGAATCGCAACTGGGGTGGGAGAGACAGCACCGTCTGACTTTGCCGCGGGAGGCGGCGCGGAGGCCGACGCCGCCGGACCGGGCTGACTGCGCTCCAGAAACGCGGTGATGTCCTGCCGCGTAATGCGGCCGCCCAGCCCTGTGCCGGAAACCTGCGCAAGATTGATATTGTGCTCGCGGGCGATCTTGCGAACCAGCGGCGAGGAGCGGGCGTGGTCCGCTTCTTCATGCGAGCTTTGAACTTCCTGCCTGGGCTCAGCGGCCGGGGCAGGCTGTTTGGCTGGAGCTGCTTCCTTTTTCGTGGCGGCTGCCGCAGCGGGCGGGGCCACGGGCGCGCGTTTGGGTGCAGCGCCTTCACCGTCGGCGGAAATCGTGCCCACGACGGTGTTCACCTGAACGGTCGCGCCTTCGGCGACCTTAATGTCTTGCAGGACACCCGAGGCGGGCGCGGGAATTTCAGCATCTACCTTGTCGGTGGAAATCTCGAACAACGGCTCGTCGCGCTGCACCTTGTCCCCAGGCTTCTTCAGCCATTTGGTGATGGTTCCCTCAAAAATCGATTCGCCCATCTGGGGCATGACAATATCAGTCGGCATGATTCCCTTCCACGCGGCTCTGGCGAGGAGATTCCAGGCCCGCGCAACCCTCCATTATATATATTCGGCAATAGCCGCCTGATTCCAAAATTTCTTTCAATGATCGTGATGGCGGCCGTGCTCTTCCCCTTCCCGACTGGCCGCCGGTGGTGCGACCCCGATGGACTTCTTCCAATAGTCCTGAACTCCCGGAGGTAATTTTTCAATGCGCGTCAAAAAGGCGGTGACTTTCCACATGTCCTGTTCGGTCAAAGCCTTGTTCCAGGCGGGCATGCCGGTGTAGCGGATACCGGTGCGAACCGCGTAGTAGATGTGCCACTCGGGATCATCCATCGGATGGAGGATCAGCTGCGGAGGCGGGGGGTAGAAGGAGTTCTCCAACGGACTGGGTTTGTTGTCGAGCGCACCGTGACATAGGGCGCAGTTCATGGTGTAAATCTTCATACCATCGATCAGATTGTCGTCCGTGGGTGGTACGGGATTAGTTACCCGCGGGGCATGCCGCTCCATGGAGGCATCCATGGCGGACATGGCGATGCGGCGCTCCATCCTCGGCGGAGTAGAGTCGGCGTTCGTGGGTAACAAACCGAGCATGGCAATCGCTAGCCCTCCCAGGACGAGCAGGATCAACGTAACGATGACGCCGAGGATGAAGTTGCGCATTTTGCCTCCTGGACTCTTACGAGAGTTTCTAGAAGACGCAGCTACGGATTGTCCAGCGGTGCGGTGTGATGCAATATAGCGCGAGCGTCTTGCGCTTCCGATTCACGCACTTGCAGCTTTATCCCGCCGAGTATATGCGAATGCCAGCCGCCAATGCGAAGCATGTTTTCATCATACGCGAAGCATTCGATCGCAGCTGATTCCAGGCGGGTACGCGCCAGCAGGAATTCCGTCTGGTTGTGAAAGACGGCGATGGTAACCAGGTCTTCGTGCATGCTGTTCACTGCCACGCGTCGTTCTGCCGGAGAGCCACCAGCCGGCCTTGAGCCCAGTTGGCCGTCTCCAAGCGCCTCGATTTGTACCGCAGACGTCAGTATGCCTTTAGCCGCCGGGCTTCGCGCACTACGTCGCTTACCTGGGGCAGGAAATACTCCTCTTGCGGCGGCGAGAACGGTACCGGCGAGTCCTTGGCGGCGATGCGGACGATGGGACCGTCGAGGTCGTCGAAAGCCTCTTCATTTATGATGGCCGCAATTTCGCCGGCGATGCCTCCGGTGCGCGAGTGCTCGTGCAGAATGATGACTTTGTTGGTCTTGCGCACGGTCTGAGCAATGGCTTCGCGATCCAGCGGCGAGACAGTGCGCAGGTCCACAATTTCGAGCTCGATTCCTTCCTTGCTCAACACTTCCGCGGCTTCCAGCGCGGTGAACACCATGGCGGCATAAGTAATGATGCTGAGATCGCGGCCTTCACGGGCGACTCGCGCCTTGCCTAGCGGCACGATGTAGTCTTCTGCCGGGATTTCCTCTTTGATGCGGCGATAAAGATACTTGTGCTCGAAGAAGATGACCG
Organism: Terriglobia bacterium; assembly: GCA_041498365.1. Taxonomy (GTDB): domain Bacteria; phylum Acidobacteriota; class Terriglobia; order Terriglobales; family Acidobacteriaceae; genus JAIQFF01. The sequence continues at coordinate 2,335 of JBGQIG010000060.1, forward strand.
GATTGTTGTCGCGGATAGCCGCTTTGATCAGGCCCTTAGCGTCGTAGGCGCTGGCCGGGCAGACAACTTTCAGCCCGGGAGCGTGCACAAACCACATCTCCGGATTTTGTGAGTGGAAGGGGCCACCGTGAACATTGCCACCGCTGGGTCCGCGAATGACCAGCGGCGCGGGCGCACCCCACCGGTAGTGAGCTTTAGCCACCATGTTGACGATCTGGTTGAAAGCGCAGCCGATGAAATCCATGAACTGGAACTCGGCGACCGGGCGCATGCCGGTGAGCGATGCGCCAAAGGCCGCGCCCACCATGGCCGATTCCGCAATCGGCGTATCGATCACACGCTCGGGGCCGAAGCGGTCAATGAAGCCATCGGTCACTTTGAAAGCGCCACCGTAGATGCCGATGTCCTCGCCGAGGCAGAAGACGGTGGGATCGCGCTCCATCTCCTCCCAGATGCCCTGGCGGATGGCTTCGAGATAGGTAAGCTGAGGCATAGGTCAATCACTTCAAATGCACTGCTGCCTCGGTCTCCTTAAAGGCGGACGACTTTCCCATTTTCGTTCTGGGCGTCCCATACTTCGGCTTGATCGCGTGGCATCCATTTTCGCAATACACACCACCCGCTGCAGATTCGGGTGCCGGCATTGGGCTGGCGACGGCGAATTCGCGATCGGCTTCCAGTTGTTGATCAACACCAGCGATCAGTTCTCGGTTCTCAGTATGAGTTAGCCACTTCTTTACGTTCAATAAGTAATTCTCGAAGCGGGTAATCGGGTCGCGCTTGCGCCAGTATTCGAGCAGCGGCTTGGGGACGTACTCAGCGGCATCGTGGATGGCGTGGCCTTTCATGCGCATCATCTTGGCTTCGATGAGCGTGGGGCCTTGGCCGCGGCGGGCGCGCTCGCAGGCTTCATGGGCGGCGTCGTAGACCTGGCAGGCGTCGGTGCCGTCGACGATCACGCCGGGAATGCCGTAGGCGATGGCGCGCTCGGCGAGGTCTTTCACGCGGAACTGCATATCGGCCGGCGTGGAGTATCCCCAGAGATTGTTTTCGACGAACAGCACCAGACCCAGGTCTTGCACGGCGGCGAAGTTCAGGCCTTCGTAGGTGACGCCGGTGGACTGGCCGCCATCGCCGATGTAGGTCATCACCGCGATGTTGCGTCCCTGGAGACGCGCACCGAGGGCCACGCCCGCGAGGACGGGGATAAGGTCGCCGAGAGTTGAGATGGGAGCGACCACGTTGCGATCTTGAATGTCGCCGAAGTGCGACGATGCGTCGCGGCCCTTGGTAGGTGAGCCGGCCTTGGCCATGTACTGCATCATAATGTCACGGGGAGAAAAGCCACGGACCAGCGTCGAGCCCTGATTGCGGATCAGGGGGCCCAGCCAATCTTCTTTATGCAAAGCGTAGGCCGAGGCACAGGAACAGGCTTCCTGGCCGAGTCCGAAATACACGCCACCGACTACCTTGCCCTGTTTGTAGAGATTTTCGAGCGCGGTTTCCATTTTCCGGTTGAGCAGCATCCAGCGATAGATCTGGATGCACTGTTTCCGGTTGAGGTACTTCGATTCGCGGATCGGAGGCACGAGCGCGGTGAGGTCGCCGGTGACTTCGTAGCTGACTCCGTCGCCCTTGCGCACCTGGCGGATGCTGAAGCCCGGTTTTTCCAGGCGGTAGTCTGGGATGGTGTAGGTACGCTGGTTGCCTGTTGTTGAGCTAGAAGGGCGCCGTTGGCCACCCTTAGGCTTGGGCTTCGCCGCGATTCGTTTATCTTGCTTGGCCATGAGCGTTAGGCCCGAAAAGTTTTTTCTTCCTTATGCAGCTGGCGCAATTCTTCGGGCACCTTTACCGGCACACCGACGGAGTGCCCCAATAGCGCGTCCAGATTTTCCAGCCAAAGCATCTGGCTATTGAAAATCAGCCCGACGTTGCGCGAGAGCGAATGTGCGACATCCTGTAGTGAAATCAGCCTGCCCAGTTCTTTTGCCATCGACGTGACCGGTTTGGCGGTGATTCCACACGGGATGATCAGGTTGAAATAATCGAGATCAGTGTTGACGTTCAAGGCGAAGCCGTGAGAGGTAACGGCGCGAGAAATGTGGACACCGATGGCCGCGATCTTGGCTTCGTCATCGCTGGCGTCGAGGCTCACACGGCCTGAAGCAGTCCAGACACCAGTGAGACCGCAGATCCGCTTGGCCGGAATTGCGAAATCCGCACAGGTGCGGATCAAAACCTCTTCCAGCCGACGCACGTATTCAATTGCACCCAGCGTCTTGCGCTTGCCTTCGGGGGTGGGTAGCTCACGAAGATCGAAAATAGGGTAGCCGACAAGTTGGCCAGGACCGTGGAAGGTGACGTCCCCACCGCGATCACACTCGAATATTTCTACGCCACGCTGGGCTAACAGTTCACGCGAGGCGACAATGTTTTTCTGCTTCGCATTACGGCCGAGAGTAATGACCGGCGCATGCTCGAGCAGCAGGAGGACGTCGCCGATGCGGCCCTCCTTGCGCAGTTCGACGAGGCGCTGCTGCAGGCTGAGACCAGTGGCGTAGTCGAGTGTGCCGAGTTGGATGACGGAGATCAAGAGCGATTGGGCAATTGAGTAATTTGGAATTGCGTAATTTGTAATCTAACATCACGTAGTTTTCAAATTACACAATTACCAAATTACTCAATTACTCAATTTTCTACGCATTTATCGCCATTCCGTACACGCTGTTTGACGCGTCCAGCATGGCTTCGGCCAGGGTGGGGTGGGCGTGAATCGTCCACATCAAATCTTCCACCGTGGCTTCGAGTTCGATCGCCGCGACCGCTTCGGCGATCAACTCAGTCGCCTGCGGGCCAATGATGTGTACTCCGAGAATCTCGCCATAATCAGCGTCAGAAACAATCTTGATGAACCCTTCGTGCTGGCCCACGATGGAAGCCCGCGAGTTCGCGGTGAAGGGGAACTTGCCAACCTTAACGTTGTAGCCCGCTTCTTCGGCTTTAGCCTCGGTCAAGCCCACGCTGCCAATCTCGGGATGGCAATAGGTCGCGTTGGGGATGTGCTCCGGGTTGATCGGCTTGCCGGGTTTGCCTGCGATTTTGGTTACCGCAACGATGCCTTCCATCGCGCCAACATGCGCCAGTTGCGGCGTGCCGAGCACAATGTCGCCGATGGCGTAAATGCCAGGCTCGGCGGTTTGCATCCAGCTATCGGTCTTGATGAAACCGCTATCGGGCTTGATCTTCGTCTTCTCCAGGCCAATATTCTCCGTGCGCGGCTTGCGGCCGACCGCGATCAGGATTTTCTCGGCTTCGAGTTTCTGGGGTTTGCCATCCACGCTGAAACTGACCGACACTCCTGTCTTCGTCTTTTCTATTTTCTCCACCTTGGCGCCGGTGTTGAAGTTGATGCCGCGCTTCCGATACACGCGTGCCAGTTCTTTGGAGATTTCTTCGTCCTCGACAGGAACGAGCCTGGGCAGCATTTCGATGAGGGTGACTTCCGAGCCGAAGGAACGGAAAATGGACGCGAACTCTACGCCCACTGCGCCTGCGCCGACAATCACCAGTGACTTGGGAATATCTTTGAGCGAAAGAATTTCGATGTTGGTCAGCACCCGGTCCCCTGGCTCAAGGCCGGGCAGCATGCGGGCTTCCGAGCCGGTGCATAGAATCACATTTTTCGCTTTGACTTGGGTGGCCTTGCTGTCGGCGGTGACTTCGACGGTCAGCACGCCGTTTTGGGCGGGGCCGGTCAGTTTGCCGTAACCTCTGATCGTTTCCACCTTGTTCTTGCGCATGAGGAACTCGAGACCCTTGGCGTGCTTGGTCACGATCTTCGACTTGCGTTCCTGGACGGCAGCCCAATTCAACTTGCGCGCGTCGACACCTTCGATGCCGAATTCTTTGGCATCTTTCAGATGGTCCCAAAGCTCGGCGTTAAACAGCAAAGCCTTGGTCGGAATGCAGCCGACATGCAGGCAGGTGCCGCCGAGCACGTTGTCTTTCTCGATGAGGGCGGTTTTAAGGCCGTATTGGCCGGCGCGGATCGCGGCGGTGTAGCCGGCCGGGCCGCTGCCGATGATGGCGATGTCATAAATGGTTTCGGGCAAGGAGCAGACCTCTATATGGAAGAGATGAGGTTGAGCAAACGTACGATTCTAGAACAGGCCGGAGGAATGACAAAACCTGCAATCTGGGTTTGGTGAAAGGAACTTGCCGAGCTGCGCTCGGCTGGACAGCCGAGGGCGGCTGTCCCCACGTGAGCTACGCCAGCAACCGCGCAGCCTCCTGCGCGTAATAGGTGACGATAATGCTCGCGCCGGCGCGGCGGATCGAGATCAGTGACTCCATCATCACGCGCTCCCGGTCGATCCACTTATTGCGCGCGGCAGCTTCGATCATGGCGTACTCGCCGGAAACCTGGTACGCAGCCAGGGGCACGTCAAAGCGCTCGCGGGCAGCAGCGATCACGTCCAGATACGGCATCGCGGGCTTGACCATGATCATGTCTGCGCCTTCCTCGATATCTTGTTCAATCTCGCGCATGGCCTCGCGTAAGTTTGCCCCGTCCAGCTGGTATGACCGGCGATCGCCGAACTGCGGTGCGGAATCAGCAGCCTCACGAAACGGGCCGTAGAAGGCAGAAGCAAACTTGGCGGCATAAGAAAGGATAGGAGTATTCGAGAAACCAGCCTCGTCGAGCGCCTTGCGGATGGCGGCTACGCGGCCGTCCATCATGTCGGACGGGGCGACGATGTCTACGCCAGCGCGAGCCTGTGAAACCGAAGTGCGGGCCAGTAGCTCGAGCGTGGCGTCGTTGAGAATTTCGTAATCCCCCGCAATCGACGGGGTGATAGCGACCGCAGCCCCCAGTGACTGGGCTCCAGCGCTGGAGCGCACCACGCCACAGTGTCCGTGAGACATGTATTCGCACAGGCAGACATCGCCCAAGATCACGAGCTCAGGAACTTCGCGCTTGATGGCACGAGCTGCCCGCTGCACGATTCCGTCTTCTGACCAAGCGCCGGTGGCAACCTCGTCTTTGCTTTCCGGCAAGCCGAACAGGATGATGGCGGGAACTCCCAGCGAGTGGGCCTGACTTGCCTGCTTCACTGCCTCATCCACCGACAGATTGAACACCCCCGGCATGGACCGTACTTCCTTGCGTACCCCTTCACCCGGACAGACGAACAAGGGGTAGACAAAGGCTTCAGGAGTGAGCCGGGTTTCACGCACCAGTGAACGTAGTTGGTCGTTCTGCCGCAGGCGGCGGAGGCGGGTGACCGGGAAGGTCATGGGCTGATTCTAGCAGAGCCGCAATGCGGGTTTGCCGTCAAGACCGGCGGACAAAAGTGTCCGCCCTACAAGGGGGCTTTCGGCACATTTTTCGGTACTAAAGTAACGCATTGTCTATTCCGAAACTGATTGGCTGCAATCGCAGCCACTAGAATGCGAAATATCCATGACCTCAAGGCGCCAATGGCGGATAGCCTGGATTGTCGGCATAACTCTTGCCTACGCAATCGTATCCCTCAGTGTGCCCAACGGATTTGCGCTGCTCGCCTTTGGCGATATCGCCCAGTTTTCACTGCTATTTCTCGCCTTCCTGCTCATGGTGGCAAACGCCGTCTCCAACCGCGGCCAAATTCGGCTCTTTTGGGGCCTGATGGCGCTTGGATGCCTCTTGTGGTCAGGCAACCTGGCCTTATGGACGCTGTACGAAGTGGTTCTGCGCCGCGCCCTGCCCGAACCGTTTATCGGGGATGCAATTCTTTTCGTTCACGTCGTGCCGTTCATGGCGGCGGTGGCTCTGCGCCCCCACCTGTCGGAGGAAAAGAAACTTTACTTCAGTACATTGAACTTCCTGATGCTGCTGGTGTGGTGGGTATTTCTTTACGCATTTATCGTGTTCCCGGACGAGTACGTAGTCCTCAACGTTGCGGTTTACAGCCCCCATTACGACTTGCTCTACCTGGTGGAAAATCTGGCATTCCTGGGCGTGCTCGGCCTACTGGCATGGAAGGCCCGCGGTTCGTGGAAAGAGATCTACTGGAACCTCTTCGTGGCTTCCGGGCTCTACGCCTCAAGTTCGATGGCCCTGAATGCCGCCATCGCTCGCGGTCAGTATCATACCGGCAGCATCTACGACATTCCGTTCATCGCTTCGGTTTGCTGGATGATCTGGGCAACTCTGCTGGCACGGGAATTGAAGCCCGCCTGTGAGCCGGTGGTGGCCGAGCGGTCTCGTTGGCAAATGCTGGCCCCACGTCTGGCCATGCTGGCGATGCTCTCTCTTCCAGTCATGGGGTATTGGGCGTGGTTTCGCGACACGGCACCGCTTAACCTACGACAGTTCAGACTCCTGGTTACGCTGGCTGCCATGCTGGTGCTGGGTTTGTTCGTATTTCTTCGCCAATATTTGCTGGACCGCGAGCTGGTACGTCTGCTGGAAGAGTCCCGATTAAGTCTGGAGAATTTGAAGCGCCTGCAGACCGAACTGGTGCAAAGGGAAAAGCTGGCATCGCTCGCCCAACTGGTGTCCGGCGCTGCTCACGAGATCAATAACCCCTTGGCTGCGATCCTGGGATACTCCGAGTTGCTGGCTGCCCATCCGGGTCTGGAATCGGACCAGGTCAACATGGCGCACAAGATCGGCCAGCAGGCGCGGCGTACGCGGGAACTGGTCTCCAGCCTGCTCAGCTTTGCGCAGCAGTCGCCGGGAGAAAAGACGCTGCTCGACATAGGCTCATTGCTGCAGCGCGCGCTGCAAATGAAAATGCTGCGCATAGAAAACAAGAACATCCGAGTCGAAAGCCGGATCGCAACCGACCTTCCGCAAATCTGGGGAAATATCAACCAGCTCTTTCAGTGCTGCGTCGAAATTATCGGGAACGCGACGGACGCCCTGGAAGAAGTGGGCGGCGGCACTTTGTCGGTGAGCGTCCTGCGGGAGGGCGATGAACTTCTCCTGGAATTTTCCGATTCCGGCCCCGGCGTCCGAGATCCCCAGCGCATCTTTGATCCCTTTTACACTACCAAGCCGGTGGGCAAAGGTATGGGGCTTGGACTAAGCGTCACTTATGGGATTGTCCTGGACCACAAAGGTCGAATCAGTTGCCAGAATTTGCCCGAAGGAGGCGCTGTCTTTGAGCTTCGCTTCCCCGCGGCCAAACAGTCCGACCCAAACCTTGCCGAAACCGCTCGAGCGGCAGGCTGAATCGTTGGATTCGCCCTGCGCCGTTCTCACCAGTTGTCAGTTCTTGTAACATGAGTTCGATGCCGCCACACCCCCTCACTCACACCAGCACACGCGTGCTGGAATTCGAGTCTCTGCGCGATTTGATCCGGGGATACGCCTCTTCGCCGCTCGGCCAAGAAAGGATTGCAGCTCTTTCCGCGTCTGTCGATCGCGGTTGGATTGAAAATCAGCATCAGCTCGCGGCCGAAATTCGCGAGTTTCGCCGGGTAGGGGGACGGTTCGAGTTTTCCGGACTGCTGAATATCGCAAGGACGGTAGAAAAGTCACGAATTGTGGGAGCGGTTCTCGAAACCACGGAGATTCGCGATGCAGTGTTGGTCGTGGACCGGGCGGCCGAGTGGCGGGAAATCGCTCTGAGCCCGCCCGCGGCCATGAAAATGGGGTGGAACGCGGTGGCGCAACTTTCGTCTGGCATCACCGACTTCACCGAATTTCTGCGTGCATTTCGTAACAAGATTCAGCCGGACGGCACGCTTGAAGACAGGGCCTCGCCGGAGCTGGCTCGAATCCGTCGCGAAATCGAACGACAAAAGCGGGTAATCCAGGAATCGCTGCGCGCCTACCTGCGGCGATTGGCCGAGGGCGGCGCAGTGCAGGATGAGCTGGTCACGATTCGCGGCGAACGCTTCGTGATCCCGATAAAGATCGAACAGAAACGCCGGGTGCAAGGAGTTATCCACGGCGCAAGCTCCAGCGGACAGACCGTGTTTGTGGAGCCGATGGAGACGATAGAACAGAACAACGAACTGGTTCGTCTGCTGGATGAAGAACAGGCCGAGGTCCATCGCATCCTGCTGGAGATGACGCGCAGGATCGGCGAGCATGCGGACGTAATTTTGCTCGCTGCGCAGACACTGGCCGAGTTGGAACTGCAGTTCGCCAAGGCAAGATTTGCCGAAGACTACAGTTGTGTGCCGGTGAAGTTTCTTGGAGAACGCTCTGGCGCGGAGCGGGTGGAGCAGGGCTCTATCCCTGCAGACCCGCGACGTACAACTACAGGGGTCTCAGCTCCCGAGGGACCGACACCGGACGGAGCGGGCCTTATCGGCCTAATCCTCCACAATGCCCGCCACCCGTTGCTCGAGCGAAATCTAAAGGCGAAAGGCGGGCACGTCGTTCCCATCAGCATCGAGCTGGAGGGAGAGCGTCTTGAACTCGTCATCACAGGCCCAAACACCGGCGGAAAAACGGTGGCGCTGAAAACCGTGGGCCTGCTGGCGCTGATGGCGCAGTCGGGCATTCCCGTCCCCGCGGATCGCGCCGAGTTGCCGGTGTTCGACGCGGTGCTGGCCGACATCGGCGACTACCAATCCATCGAGCAGAACCTTTCGACCTTCTCGGCTCACGTAACCAACATCAACTGCATCTCCCGAACCGCGACATCGCGCTCGCTCGTCCTGCTGGACGAACTGGGCTCGGCCACGGACCCCGAAGAGGGAGCGGCATTGGCCGTTGCCATCGCCGAGCATTTTCGCCGTATCGGATGCATCACGGTGATTTCAACGCACCACACTTCGCTGAAAGTGTACGGCGCGAACACCCCGGGCGTGGTGAACTCCTCGGTCGGGTTCGACGAAGCCACACTGCAGCCCACTTATGAGCTGAAGATCGGCGTGCCGGGCGCGTCCGCAGGCATCAACATTGCCCAGCGACTGGGACTGAACCCGACGATCATTGAGGCCGCCCGGTCAAAGCTGGGCTCACAAGCACGGGACGTAGGCCAATTTCTGGATCGCCTGCATGAGCAATTGCGCGAGGCCGAGGCCCACGGC
>JBGQIG010000061.1:0-11359 GCA_041498365.1 Terriglobia bacterium
AGGTTGGCCGGGACGCTGATTTCGCTCCGTTCCGCTTAGCCGCAACTAATTAGAAGAGTGCTGGCGGCCGGTCTTCTCCTGCTCGCTAATCCAGGCTTCGACCTGTGAACGCAGGACGCCCAGCGGCAGCGGGCCTTTCCCAATCACCTGATCGTGAAACGCGCGCAGATCGAACCTGTCACCCAACCTCTGACGGGCCTGCTCACGCAGTCTCAAGATTTCCAGCTGCCCCAGCTTGTAGGCCAGCGCCTGTCCCGGCCATGCAATGTAGCGGTCCACTTCGCTTTGGACGTTGGGCTCATCCATCGCGGTATAGCGATGGAACAATTCCACCATCTGTTCCCGCGACCAGTGTTTCTCATGCACTCCGGTATCCATGACCAGCCGGATGGCTCGCCACATCTCGTTGTCCAGCCTTCCGTAGTCGCTGTAGGGGTCCTGGTAAAATCCGACTTCCTTGCCCAGCCGTTCCGAGTAGAGGGCCCAGCCTTCGATAAATGCCGTGTAGTCCCCGTTCTTGCGAAAGGGAGGCAAATCCGGCAATTCCTGGCCAATGGAGATTTGCAGGTGGTGCCCAGGCACACCTTCGTGGTAAGCGATGGCCTCGATATTTATTGTCAAACGACGCTCCGGGGCCCACTGATTGACGTTGATACGACCCGCTCGTGAACCGTCCTGGGCGCCAGCCGTGTAGTCAGCGGGTACAGCGTCCTTAGCGCGAACCGGATCCATGGGGATTACGTCCAGCTCATTTTGCGGCTGGCGTCCGAAGAGCTTGGGCAGTTGTTTTTCCATCTGGCGGGTGTACCTGGTGTACAAGTCCAGCACCTGCTCGCCCGAGGTCGCATAGAAACTGCGGTCCTTCTTGATGTGTTCCCTAAAGCTCGTCAGATCGCTAAAGCCAAGCTTGTGAGCCAGCACCAGCATCTCAGCTTCAGTCTCCGTCACCTGCTTAAGCCCTATCTGATGGATCTCTTCCGGAGTCAGATCGGTCGTCGTCATGCGCCGGATTTCAAAGCGATACCGTGCCGCGCCATCGGGAAGCGCCCAGACTCCCGGCTCGGAACGGCCGTGCGGGGCGTACTCGTCACGAACAAACGCAGCGAAGCGCCTGTACGCCGGGACAATCTCGCCGTTGATCGCCGCCAGTACGGCCGATCGCAGCCGCTTTTGATCGGCGGCGGAAATAGTCGGAGAAAATTTCTCCACCGGCTGGGCAAACGGACTGGCGCCGGCATTCTTGTCGGCAATCTCCTGCGCTTGAACCGCTACCTTTTCCAGCAGGTAACCCGGCGGCATCAAGCGGTCGCGCATGCCCTGCCGCATGTTGCCGATCACCTGCTCGAACATTCTGGGAATCTGATGCAGACGCGAAAGGTAATTGTCGTAATCACGTACCTGGTTAAAAGGCGTCAGGGTCACCAGATCGAGCATCCTGAAGTGCGGGCCTTCCATCTGGTTTGCCGGCATTTCCCAGGGCTTGAATTGCGCGCCTTCGATTGCCTGCCGCAAGTCCCCGATCATCAACTCTCGACTGAGCGCATCCTGCGCAGGAAATCCCGCAGGATCGATGGCCTGAAAGCGGGCCAGAAACCTGCGCTTCGCTTCAAGATCGGACTGCTGGAACTGCGGAGAATAGTCGTTGAGACGGTCGTTGTAGCGATTGTCCCCCAATTCTGTCGCCATTTCGGGGTTGGTGCGCATCTCGTACTGCCACTCTTCGTCGAATAGCGACAGTAGCTGGCTCCGCCGGTTCTCGATATCCGCCTGGACCTTGCCGGCTGCCGGCGCTTCCTGGGCCCGTGACGAGCTCACAATTAGCCACGCGGTGATGCCCAACAGAACCGCGAAACAAGCGATATGGAAGACGCGGAAGTTCATTAGGCGCTCTGCAGGACTTCTTCCCGATCTAAACATTGTTGCAGTGTACTTGCCAGGGCGGCTCTCCACAAAACCGAAGAGGGCCGCTCTTAATTCGACTGAGGAACAGAACGACGAGAGAGCCGCGCGTTCTTTCGCGCTCGCTCCATCCCCGCGCGCAGTCCTCTCTGCACCGCCCGCTTATATCCGGATCTATCCATATTCGCCATCGCGGTCTCGGCGATTCCGCCGGGAGTGGCTGCTTCGTGCAGCAGATCGTCCAACGACGTCTTGCCTTCGCGCCACGCCAGAATTCCGTCGGCCAGTGCGTGGGCGGCGGCCGTCAAAGCAGTTTCGCGATCGAGTCCGAGCTTCACTGCGGCTGTGGCTAACGTATTCAGCGCATGATAGCCGTGGCTGGAAGAGTAGGTCACGGTGAAGGCGTCGAAGCTGGTCTCAGGGATTTCGAGGACGGTTCCTACACTCGAGAAGAAGTCCCACACCTGGCGACGCGCGGCGGTGGGAAAATGGCGGTCGAACGTTATCGCGGTCAGTCCGTGGGCGCTGCGGGCCACCGGGCTGGGCATGGCCCGCGCCCAGTTCACGGGCCTACCCATCCATGCACGTAAGTTCTTTAGCGGGATGCCGGCGGCCAGGCTTACAACCGTCGTGGGAGGCATTTGTCCTATCTGTTTGAGCAGTTCGCGGACTGAGTCCGGCCGCACGGCGATGATCAGAAGGCGTGCCTGCTCCAGGGAGCGAAACAGATTGGGCTCGACGGTCACTCCATATTGCCGGTCTAGTTGCCGAAGTTTTCTGACATTCCGGTCATGCACAATGATGGGTTTTTTGTATGCGGCCAGCCGCAACCCGGCAAGCAGTGCGCCGGTAATGCGTCCTCCCCCCAGAAACACGGTAGCGTTCTTGCCGGGTGCCCCATCCAAGCTTCGCTTGGGCGGGGATTTTCGGGCGACTGTCATGGGAGCGGCCTTCATTCGAGCGGCTTCTGTTCGAAATCGGCGCAAGCCTGGTCGGCAGCTTCGACCAGTGCCTCCACATCCTTTTCCGTGTGCGCGGTGGAGATGATCCAGTGCAGCCCGTTCGAAGGAGTCATGTAGATGCCTCGTTCGAGCAGCCGATGAACGAAGCGGGAATAGCGATGAGTATCCACGTAGGTGCAGTAGTCACGGTAATCGTGGATGGCATCGCGTTCCGTGAAGTAAATCTGAAACATCGGCCCAAAGCCCTGCACGATGGCCTTTACGTTCCGGCGGCGAAAAATCTCTCGCAGGCCCGCGATGGCGGCATCGCCCACACTATGCAAATTCTGATAAGCGCCCGGGCCGGCCAACAACTCGAGGTTGGCGGCGACAACCTTCATGGTCAACCGATGTCCGTTAAAAGTGCCGTAGTGCAGCACCATGTTTTCACTCCAGCGCATGCGGTCCAGTATGGACCGCGGCCCGGCTACAACGCCCACCGGAAATCCCGCGCCCAGAGCCTTGCCAAAGGTGCTGATGTCCGGCCGTACGCCGTAAAGTTTCTGGCAGCCACCAGCGGCATAGCGAAAACCGGTAACGACTTCGTCCAGGATCAGCAGCACACCATAATCGTGCGTGAGTTCGCGCAGGCGTTTGAGATATCCGTCACGCGGAGGGATGCAGCCCATATTCGCCATGATGGGCTCGGTGATCACAGCCGCCAGTTCATGGCCATGCCGCTTCATGACGCGCTCAAGGACGGCGACATCGTTCCAGGGCGCCAGCACGACATCGTCGAAGGTCGATGCCGGAATGCCTTCCGAGTCGGGCATGCGTGCGGGATTCTCCGGCGGACCCAACTTTTCCGGCGCATGACTGTGCGCATTCAGCAGATAGGGGTCGTACCAGCCGTGATAGTGGCCTTCGAACTTGAGAAACTTCGTCCGGCGCGTGTGCGCGCGGGCCAGGCGCAGCGCCAGCATGGTCGCTTCGCTTCCGGTGTTGGTGAATCGCACCGCCTCGGCGGAAGGAACCATGCCCCGCAGCCGCTCCGCCGCTTCGACCTCGGCGGAAGTTGCAGTTGCAAAGTGCGATCCTTCCGCCATCGTCCGAGAGACCACTTCAACCAGTTTGGGGTGCGCGTGCCCATGGATGAGCGCCCCAAACGACATCATGAAGTCAATGTATTCGTTGCCGTCGGCATCCCACACGCGCGAGCCCTGGCCGCGTTCCAGAAACACGGGGCCGGGCGAGTACACGCCGGCGCCGCGCGAAGGCGAGTTGACGCCTTCGACCAACGACTGCTGGGCTCGCTCGAACCATCGCTGCGAGCGCGTGCGAGTTGTAGTGGGCTTTGCCATATCGCCCAATGCACGAACCTTTGCGGCCACGGATTTTCACCGATTCTCACGGATTAAGACCTTGCTTTTCTCTTGCCCGATCCGTGCGAATCCGTGCAAATCCGTGGCGCTTTTCTTTCCAGTGCGGTCCTAGTCCGCCGTACCGCCGCCATCCACAACCAGCGTTGCCCCGGTCATGAAAGACGAATCGTCAGACGCCAGGAACAGGGCCGCTTTCGCGATCTCGTCTGACGTGCCAATCCGTCCCAAGGGACGATTGCTGCAGCCTGCCAGATAGTCCTCCCATTTCTGGCCACGCATGCGCGCGTCTTCCGGCAGCATGGGCGTATCCACGTCCCCTGGGCAGATGCAGTTCACACGAATGCCCTGCCGTCCGTGGTCGATCGCCATGGCCTTGGTCAGAAGCACGACGCCGCCTTTCGAAGCGCAGTACGCCACCGCCGCGTCGCCGCCCACGATTCCCCAGCCGGAGCTGTTGTTGATGATTACTCCGCTGCGCTGCGCGATCATGCCGGGCAAAGCGTATTTCGACATCAGGAAAGTTCCTTTCAGATTGATGTCGATTTGCAGGTCCCACTCGTCCTCGGTGCACTCGGGCGTGGTATGGGGATAGAAAACGCCGGCATTGTTGAACAGGATGTCAAGGCGTCCGAAGGAGCGCACGGTTTCAGCAACCGCGCGGCGGCATTCGGCAGCCTTGCGGACATCCGTACGCAGAAAGATGGCTTGGCCGTCGTCTTTCAGGATCTGTTCGGTCACCGCATGGCCCCGCGTCTCGTTGCGCCCGGTGATGGCAACTCTCGCTCCTTCCTTAGCGAAGAGGATGGCGGTGGCCGCGCCGATGCCAGAGGTGCCGCCGGTGATGAGAGCGACTTTGTTTTCCAGGCGCATGTGCCCTTCCCGAACCACGTAGGCGAGCGGACCTCGCCAAAAAGACGCATACAGCCACGGATTTTCACCGATTTTCTCGGATCAAGACCTTATTTTTTCTTTGCCTTATCCGCGTGAATCCCCGCAAATCCGTGGCCCTTTTCCCAGAACTTCAAGCGAGCGCGTCCGCCCCCAAGTGAGCCGTGTCGCTACACCGACCCCGCCAATCCCCCGCCATCTACCACCAGGGCAGTCCCGGTCACAAAGGATGCCGCATCGCTCGCCAGATACAGCGCTGCCTGCGCAATCTCCTCCGCCTTGCCCACCCGTCCCAGCGGCCTTTTCGTCGCTTCGGCCAGGAATTTCTCGTTGGGCTCTCCCAATTGCTGGGCCTCGTTGCGCAGCATGGCCGTATCGGTGTCGCCGGGGCAGATGCAGTTTACGCGAATCTTCTGTGGCCCGTGATCGATGGCCATAGCCTTGGTCAGCAGCACCACGGCTCCCTTCGAGGCGCAGTACACGGCTGCTCTTGGGCCGCCCGCCAGACCCCAGCCCGACGCCATGTTGATGATGGAGCCTTCACCTGCGGACGCCATGATCGGGATCACCTGGCGACACATCAGAAAAATGGCTTTTACGTTCACGTCCATCACCCGGTCCCAATCGGCTTCGCTGAGTTCGACCACCGAGGCGCGGCGAATGATGCCGGCATTGTTGAAGAGGATGTGGATGTTGCCAAATTCGCGCATGGCGCGGTCGACGACGCGTTGGCAGTCCGCGGCCCGGGTGACGTCTGCGGGTTCGAAAATGGCACGCCCACCCTTATTTGTGATTTCGGCGGCGACAGCTTGACCGCCCAATTCGTTTAAGTCGGTGATGACAACCGACGCGCCTTCACGGGCGAAAAGGAGAGCAGTAGCCCGCCCAATACCGGAAGCGGCGCCGGTGATGAGGACGACTTTGCCGTGAAGCTGATCCTGCATAGCGGCGTGGCTCAAGCGAGCAGATTTCTGTTGACCAGCAGACCGCAGCGGCCATAAAACCGCCCTGTCTGGTAGTGGCTTAGTTTGAAACAAATCCCTAGATGGAGTCATCCTGAGGGACTTCAGTCCCGAAGGATCCTGCGCGCATCGCTACAGTTGCCGCCAAGGTATATCCGCTCCACGCAAGATGCTTCGCAAGCTCAGCATGACGCCTTTCTTGAGGGATGGAAATTTTAAAATTGAGCCACTACCTCCTCTCTTGGAACCTTTACGGCACGACTGAAGTCGTGCCCTCCCCAAAGCCCGTCCGGATTGGCGTTTTCCTGCAGCCTGTTTACCGGCTGGCTAGCCCTCCCGCCGTCTCTGCACCGTCGATCGTGTACACCTGGCCCGTCATGTACGCCGCATCGTCTGAGGCAAGGAACGCAAACAGTGCGGCGATTTCCTCTGGCTTGGCATGGCGGCCGAGGGGGATTTTGCGATTCACGGCCTCCAACATTTCGTCCGTATACTCGGCCCGCTGCATGGGTGTGAGTACATATCCCGGCGCGACCGCGCAGACGCGAACTTTAGGCGCGAGCTCTAGAGCCATGGATTTGGTCAGCTCGATGACTCCCGCCTTGGTAGCGTTGTAATCGGCATAGTAGGGTTGGCCAACCAATCCGTTGGTTGACGCGGTTTGCAGAATGACGCCGCTGCCCCGCTCCCACATGTGCCGGGCTGCGGTCTGCGCCACATAGAACACGCCGGTGAGGTTTACGGCGATGATTTGGTCCCATTCGCCGGGCGTGATGTCAAGGAAGTTGTGCCGGATGCTGATGCCGGCGTTGTTGATCAGCACATCCACGCCGCCCATCATGCGCACGGCATCGGCAAAGGCCGCTTCCACCTGCTTCAGGTTCGAGACGTCGGCGTCCACCGTCCCGGCTAGTTTCGGCAACTGCGAGTGGATGTGCTGGCGACCCTTGGCGTCGCGATCAAGTACAACCACGGCCGAGCCTTCTTCCAAAAAGCGGGTCGCGGTGGCGGCGCCGATTCCGCTCGCACCTCCGGTGATCAGGACCCGCTTGCCTTTGAGTCCTCGCATGGGTCTCCCTTTTTGTGTAGGCGCGGGCGTCCCGCCCGTGCGTCCTCAATCTCAGTGATGCTAAACGATTATGACGCTAAATGATGAATGGCCCTGCACGAGCGGGCCTGCCCTGAGCGAAGTCGAAGGGACGCTCGCGCCTACATCGGAAAAAATTATCTCTTGCCGCCGAACAGGAAGGCTAATTCGATGACCAAAATGATCACCACCATGAGCTCGAGCACGAAGGCGCGGCTCTGGTTGAACTGGTCTACCATGAAGCGATAGAGGTCTTCGGCGGTTTGCAGCTTCTGCGTCACCAGGTCTTTGTAGTCCGGCACACCCACCTTGGCGGCCGCCAGTTTGTACAACCGGGCGGAGAACATGTCGCTGAGGAACTTGATGGCGTTGTCGGCGCGCTCGGTCAGTTCATTCACGTCGAGCAGAACCGTATGCAACTTGGTGGCAGCCCGCGCCAGGCGCCAGCGGGCGAACATTCCGGTACCTTTGTCGAGCGAGGCGTACACGCTCCCCAGTTCGCGGGTGAGCAGTTCGTCGTAGTGGCGAAATTCAAGCAACTGCGAATTGGCGTACTCCAAGAGCTGGATGGCCGTTTCCGCGCCCGCCTCACTGTCGTATAGAAAAGCGGCATTCCAGCCAATCACGGCCAGATCGTTGGGATAGTAGGAAATACGGGATTGCAGGATTTCATTGCGTTCGCCATCGGAAAGCTGAGCGGTTTCTCCGCGCACAATTTGCGCGATACGCGCTCCCTGGGAAGTGCACAACTCGGTGGCAGACGGCGAACCCGTGATCTCCCTTACATGGAAGATAAAATAATCTTCGCTCAACCACTCTGAATAGGGCTTTACCAACGCCGGCGCTGCCCGCTCCAGTTTCTGGTGCGCGATGCGGGAAGCGTGCTTCTCAAAATCCACGTCCCAAACCCACCTGCTGCCCAGCCGGACCAGGGTCTCCCAGTCGCCGGAAAAGGGGAGTTCGAAGACCACGCTCAACACGCCGTAGTCGTAATACTTGATTTGACCCGCAAGGCGCTCGCCGCTCTCCAGCACCAGAGGCTCAATGGGCTCGACCACCGGAGGCCGCTGATACCTGACGTAAGCAGGAGCCGAATGTTTGAAGTTGGGCTGCTCCAGCGTGCGGGCGCCAAAAATCTGACGCAACTGGTCGAGCCGAATTTCCTCGCAGACGTCAAACTGGATGAGGACGAGAACGGAACCGCGCAGCGCTGGCTCGACCGCCACCTCGGTCATGCGGTCGATCTCAGGCAAAGTAAGAATGTTTTCGGAGTCTGAAGCCATAGACCCTACTTGATGCCGGAAATAATCTATTATGGCTCTATTGTCCCAGAATCCGGGGCAGTTGGGGAGAGGCCGCGAGGTAAACAGCTAAGTCATTGATTTAAATGGTTTAATGTAGGCGCGAGCGTCTCGCTCGTGCAGGGTCGGCAAGGACCCTGGATGACCGAGGAGGCAGGGATCAGGGACGCACGAGCGGGCCTGCCCTGAGCGAAGTCGAAGGGACGCTCGCGCCTACATTCTCCTGAGCCACCACAGGACCGCTGCCCCTGCCGCCACTGCAGCCACGCCCAAGCCCGCTCGCTTCATGGAACGCTCCAGGTCGGCCTGCCTTCGATCAATTTGCGGCCTTTCCGGATAGCTTCCGTCCGGGCTGGACGGCCCCTGCAAAGCCATTGCGATAACCTCTGCCAGGTGCAGAGCCTGGCGGTCGGTGCACTGGGAAATCTGTTCCCGGCAACTGAAGCCGTCGGCAATGATCAGGCTATCGGCCGGGGCCTTGCGCACCGCGGGCAACAGCTCCAGTTCCCCGATCGCAATCGATGCGTCGTACTTATCTTCGTCGAAGCCGAACGACCCCGCCATCCCGCAACAACCCGGTGCCGGCGCACTCCAGTCAATGCCCATTTTTCTTAGAACCGACTCCTCAGCGGTCATCTTCATGACCGACTTGTGGTGACAATGACCATGGACCAGGGCCTTGCGATCAAGACGTGGAAGTTGAAAGTGAGGGGCTTTCTTTTCCAGAAATTCGCTCAGGAGAAACGTCTGCCGGGATAATTTATGAGCCCGGCTGTCGTTGGGAAAAAGATTGATCAGCTCGTCCCGAAATACGGCAGCGCAGCTAGGCTCCAGCACAACGATCGGAACAGCCGCATCGATTTCTGGGGCCAGCGTGTCCAACGTCTTGAGCAGCAAGCGTTTGGCGCGCTCCAGCATGCCGAAATCATAGAGAGGGCGGCCGCAGCAAAGAATGGCCTCAGGTATGGCCACGCGAAATCCTGCAGCTTCCAGGACACCTACTGCGGCCTTGGCCGTATCCGGCAGGAAGTAGTTATTGAACGTATCCGGCCACAGCATGACCGGCGCTGCCTCGGGATTTCGCGGCTCCCGTCTTTCGAACCAGCTGCGAAAAGTCTGGGGAGCAAAAGCGGGAATACTGCGCTGTTGCGGCATGCCCGCGGCCAGCTTTGCGATATCCCGCAAGAAGGGTAACTGGGTGGCGAGGTTCATCAGTCCTGGCGCAGTCGAGGCCAGCCGGGCCCAGATGTCGATGTTGGCGAAAGCGTAGTCGCTGCGCGGACGCAGGCGTCCTTCATGGTAGTGCGAGAGAAATTCGGCCTTGTAGGTCGCCATGTCCACGCTTACCGGACAATCGCTCTTGCAGCCTTTGCAGGAGAGGCAGAGGTCCAGCGACTGCTTCACATCCTCGTCCCGCCAGCCATCCCGGATCACATCGCCTTTGGCCATCTCCCACAGCAGGCGAGCGCGGCCCCGGGTGGAGTGCTCTTCGTCGCGGGTGACGCGAAAGCTGGGGCACATCACGCCGCCTTCATCGCGGCGGCATTTCCCCACTCCCACACAGCGCAAGGTGGCGTGCGCCAGGCTGCCGTGGTCCTCGGGGAATTGAAAGTGGGTTGGAGGCTGCCACGGCTTGTATCCGGCGCCTAAACGCAGGTTCTCATCCACTCGATAC
Source organism: Terriglobia bacterium (assembly GCA_041498365.1). GTDB lineage: Bacteria > Acidobacteriota > Terriglobia > Terriglobales > Acidobacteriaceae > JAIQFF01. Next base: position 10,136 of record JBGQIG010000061.1, read on the forward strand.
GGCTCGACTACTTTCCCCGGGTTCATTTTCCAGGCCGGGTCCCAGATGCTCTTGAATTCTCGGAAAGCCTCGATCAACTCCGCCCCGAACATTTTGGGTAGCAGCTCGGCCCTCGCCTGACCATCCCCGTGCTCGCCGGAGAGCGATCCGCCATAGCTGACGACCAGGTCCGTGGCCTCGTACATGAACTTGCGAAACTTGGCGATCCCCTCTTTGGTCTCCAGATCGAAGTTGGTACGGTTGTGTACACATCCGTGGCCGAAGTGTCCGTAGAGGGTGCCCCGGTAGCCGTAGGTGTTCATCAACTGGCGCAAGTCACGCAGGTATTTGCCGAGTTTTTCCGGAGCCACCGCCGAGTCTTCCCAGCCTTCCCAGCTTAAGGGCTCGCCTGGAACGTAGGAAATTACGCCCAAGCTGGACTCTCGCACTTCCCACACTCGCTTGATGAGCTCCCGGTTGGTGAACAGGCGTATCTGTGGAGGATTCGGGCTACGGCTAAGCGCGTCCATAAGACCCGCCGCCTGAGCTTCCGCCTCAGGAATAGTGGCCGCACCGAATTCTGCCAGCAGCCAGCCGCCTCCCTCGGGCAAGAGCGCCAGCCCTTCCGCATTGATGCCCTTGCGCCGCGTGTACTCGACCAGCAGATCGTCTATGCCCTCGAGCCCAATCGGCCTGTGCGCCATAACGTCAGGGACGTGGTCAGCACACTGGTAAATGTCGGGATAGGCAATCAACAGGAGCACTCGTGCCGGAGGGCTTTCCACCAGGCGACAGGTGGCTTCGAGCACAGTGACGCAAGTGCCCTCCGATCCGACCAGAGCGCGGGCGACATCGAAACCATTTTCGGGCAGCAGGTAATTGAGGTTGTACCCGGAAACCCGGCGGGGAATATTGGGGTAGCGTTGCCGGACCAGATCAGAGTACTTGTCCCTTAGCGCCTTCAGGCCACCGTAAATCTGGCCCCTGCGGCCGCCCTCGCGAATGATCTGCTCCAGTTCGGCATCGCTGGTCTTACCCACGCTCAGGCGCAGACCATCATAGGTGAGGATTTCCAGGGCATGGATATTGTCGTCGGTCTTTCCTGCCATCACGGAATGTACGCCGCAGGAGTTATTGCCGATCATGCCGCCGAGAGTGCAGCGATCGTGCGAGGCCGGGTCCGGCGCGAACGTAAGATGATGCTTCTCAGCCGCATTGCGAAGATGGTCGAGAACCACCCCGGGC
>JBGQIG010000062.1:0-11320 GCA_041498365.1 Terriglobia bacterium
GCGGGAGTATCCAGCAGCTTGAAAACGCGTTCGCTGGCGGCCATCGCCGATTGCAGGATGTTGTACTTCTCGCTGAAGTCCTGGATCGGCCGGAAGAAGCGCTGGGCATACTGGATGAAGGCGGTGAGAACTCCGATGCTCACCACCGTGCGAACTATATGGAATGAGATAAAGTTCTGCCGCGAGACCTCCACTGAGACGCTGCTTACCGTCAGGCCGCGAATAATGTCATTCCCGCCAAACCAAATCACGCAGGCGATGGCAATCGAAGACAAAATTTCCACCACCGGGTAGTACACAGCGTGCGCCATGATCGCGTCTTTGAAGGCATCCATGTGGACGGCGTTAACGTCGGAAAACTTGTCGAAGGCGCGCTTTTCGCGGTTAAACATCTGCACCACCACCATGCCGCTGACGTGCTCCTGCATGTAGGCGTTGATGCGGGCAATGGCGGTGCGAATGCGCCGGTAGGAGTCACGCACCTTGTCACGGAAAATCTTGGTGGCGAAGGCGATGAGCGGCAGAACCGCCAGCGTGATGAGCGCCAGCTTCCAGTTCATGCACAGCATGACGGCGGCAATGCCGACAAGCACAAACACGTCCTCGAAGATGGAAACCACCCCCGAGGTGAACATTTCGTTCAGCGCATCCACGTCGGAGGTGACGCGGGTGACCAGGCGGCCGACCGGGTTCTTGTCGTAGAAGCCGATGTGCATGTGCTGCAGGTGGCGAAAGATCTGTTTGCGCAGATCGAACATCACCATCTGGCCTGCCCATTGCATGAAATATGTCTGCAGGTAGTCGAGCAGAAAACTAAGCGCGATCAACCCGACGTACATGGCCGCGATTTGAGCAATCCCAACATACGGGTTGCTGCTGAGAAAAGAATCGAAGGGCGTATGCCTGGGCACCGGCACCAGATAGCGGTCGATCTCGATGGCGACGAGATAGGGCCCGAGAACGTCGGCTCCGGCCTTGATAAGAATAGAACCCAGGGAAATACCGACCGGCCACTTGTACGGGCGCAAATACTGGAGCAGCCGCTTCATCAGCCGGCTGTCGTAGGCTTTACCTAGTACCTCTTCTTCCTGGGCCATCGGATATAGCTAGGCTATCGACTAAAGATACCCTAAATAGATTAAGAAAGAAGGGGGGACGATGGAAAAGGTTTGGACCTTCTCGTATCACCTAGGCCCAGATGTCCCCATCTGGGCGGGCGAGCGAAGCTCGCCGATGCGGAGGCTGCTCACGACAGTTTAGGCAACGTCGACAGTCTGCGGAGCTTCGCTCCGCCGGGGCAGGTGAGACATCCTTCGACTTCGCTCAGGACAGGCTCTGCCCCCACGTGTTCCGGGGCGATTTACGCGATTTTTTTCAGCACCAGGGCCGAGTTCTTCGATCCGAATCCCACGCAATTGCAGATGGCATGTTCGATCTGGGCTTTGCGGCCAATATCTGGAACGTAGTCCAGATCGCACTCCGGATCGGGGCGGTCCAGATTGATGGTGGGCGGAATCTTGCCGTGCACCATGGCGATCAGCGTCGCCGCCAGGCTGGCAGAGCCGCAGGCTCCCTGGGCGTGGCCGATCTGTGATTTCAGACCGGACATCGGAATCTTTCTGGCATGCTGGCCGAGGGCTAATTTCAGCGCTTGGGTTTCCACCCGGTCGTTCATTTCGGTGGAAGTGCCGTGCAGATTCACATACTGGATGTCTTCCGGCTGCAGGCGGGCTTCTTCAAGGGCCAGAGTGATGGCGCGCGCTGGCTCTTCCGGCGAGTCGCTCATGCGCACCCGGTGGAAAGCTTCGCAGGTGGAACCGTATCCGGCAATTTCAGCATAAATATGAGCCCCACGGGCCATGGCATGATCGTAATCCTCGAGGATGAACATCCACGATCCTTCGGCGATGACGAAGCCGTCCCGGTCGGCGGAAAACGGGCGCGAAGCGCTTTCGGGAGCGTGATTCCAGGATTGCGTGAGCGCGCGCAGCAGCGAGTAACCCTTGATGATTCCCGGAGTGATAGGCGAATCCACACCGCCCACCAGAAACAAAGGCAGTACCCCGGCCTGAATGTGTTGATAGGCGTATCCGATAGCGTCGGTGGACGATGTGCAGCCGGCGGTCACAACGTGACTGTAGCCGCGAAATCCGAAGCGCATGCTGATTTCACTGGGAAGCGTGCCCATGGTGCCGCTGGGGATGCAGAACAGGCTGACCTGCTTCACGTGTCCGCTATGCCAGAGCCGGTATTGCTCCTCGGAAAATTCCTGCGCGCCGCCCCCCGTGCCCAGAATGACGCCAATCTCGCGCTTCTCGTCCATGGACATGGAGGCGGGATCCAGGCACGCATCTTTGATCGCCTCTGTGGATGCGGCCATCGCCAGCGGCACCACGCGGGAAACGTGTTTGCGTTCGCGCGCATCCACCCAGGCCAGTTCGTCAAACTCGGGAATTTCGCCGGCAATGTGCACCGGCAGGGCAGAAGGATCGAAGCGGGAGATGCGTTTCACTCCCGACTTACCCGCGAGAAGGGCGAGGCAAAAAGCTTGCTTGCCGATACCATTAGGGCTGACTACGCCCAGTCCGGTGATGACGACACGAGGAAGCATTGTTTCTTTATTTTCCCCTGAGCCATTGTCTTCCTGAGCGGAGCAGCGGCTTCGCTTCGCGAAGCCACTGCGTAGTCGACGGACCCCTACCGGGCGAGCACGCTTGCGCAAAACTGCAGGGCATTCTCCCTGTCTATCGGTGAGAACGCCTTGCCGTGCCAATGAACATATTAGAGCAAAAGGGGTCCTTCGACTCCGCGTTTGCTTTCGAAAAACGAAAGCAAACGCTTCGCTCAGGATGACATTGCAAATTGATTCATTCAACAATTACGCACAAAAACATCAACTGAGATGCCAGGAAAGCCTTCCCTGTTATCGCCACATGGGATAATCGACCTGATGCCGCTGGGCTTCTATATCTCCGTGCCGTTCTGCCGCAGCAAATGCAGCTATTGCAACTTTGCATCTGATGTTTTTTCCCGCGCCGTCTTCGAGCGCTATGTCGAACGCGTGTGTTCGGACATCGAACGTGCCCGTGAAACCGCGGAAGCGATGGGCGGGCTATTTGATCTTGCGGTCGACTCCATCTATCTGGGCGGCGGCACTCCTACGATACTCGATATAACGCAGCTGGAACGGATATTTGTCACGGTTTCGCAAAATTTTGCTGTCCAGAGTGATGCTGAAATCACTGTCGAATGTGCGCCTGGCACACTGACGCCCGGGGTGCTGGAGGCCTTCCGGCGATGTGGAGTGAATCGCATGAGCCTGGGAGTGCAGTCGTTTGTGGATGCCGAGGCAGCGTCTGTCGGACGTCTGCACAAGCGCGCCACGGTGATGGACGATATCGCGCGGCTGCACGCCGCCGGAATTGAAAACATCAACATTGATCTGATTGCCGGGCTGCCGCACCAGACTGCAGAAAGCTGGGAATTTTCCCTGACCCAGGCGATCGCGTCCGGTGCGCCTCACGTCAGCGTATACATGCTGGAAGTGGACGAAGATTCCCGCCTCGGCCGTGAGTTGATGGCGGGCGGCACGCGCTACCATGCGCACTTCGTTCCCAATGAAGAGGTCACCGCAGACCTGTACGAAAGGGCATGTGAGCGGCTGGACGCGGCAGGAGTACTGCAATATGAGATCTCCAACTTTGCCCGGACGGGGCGGGAGTCGCAACACAACCTGAAGTATTGGACGCGCCAGCCCTACCTGGGTTTTGGAGTCGATGCGCACTCGATGCTGCGTTGCTCCGGGAAAGCGCGCGAGGCTGTACGCTTCTCTTCGTCCGACTCGCTTGAGGCCTACGTTGCAGGCGCGGCGAGCCAGAAAGTGTCTGTCCCGTCGCAGGCCGCATTGGAAGAGACTTTCTTTCTGGGATTGCGACTCACTCAGGGCGTAAACCTGGCAAGGGCCGCGGCCGAGTTCGGCGAATCGGCAATTCACATTCTCTCAGGCGCAATTGCGGAATGTGTAGAGTCGGGATTGATCGAGCGCGAGGGCGATGTGATCCGCTTGACGGCACGCGGAAGGTTGCTCTCGAATGAAGTATTCGAGAGATTCATTGTGACGACCAATGTCTGAGGCCGACCCCGCTCTACTGCTTCTTCTTTTTCCCAAACAAACCGCCCAACGCGTCCATGGGAGAGTTTCCGGAAGGATTTTTCCCCTTTAGCCCCTCCAGGGCGCCGCCCAATCCGCCCTTCAACTGACTGCCCACCATGCCCTGCACATCCGGCACGAATCTGGGATCGGAAGTCGTTCCCTGGATGAAAAAAGGAATACTGCCGCCCTTGCCCCCAATACCGGCAAGTTGGGTGAGTCCCGTGACCACGCTGCCGGACATACTTGCGTTCATCTTGTAGTTCAGTGCCCCGCCGGGACTGATGGTTCCGTCCCCAGTGACCGTGCCCAGGGCAGGAATTACCAGGTTGATGTTCTGAGTGCGCACGCCATCGGGCGCCACTCGTGCATCCGTGCTCAGATTCTGGATGGAAGTATCCGATCCAGTCTGCGCGCCTGACAACGCGGAGATGGCGGACATCTTGGAGCCGAGATTGAAGCCGGCAAGTTTGGTCTGGGCCAGGCGAATCGGACCCGTGATCACCAGCTTGTCGACCGGTCCGACGATTCCCACGTTGACGGAAAGCGTCCCACCCTGCAGCTTCGATCCGGAAGGCAGGATCACGCCGAGGGCAGGCAACATGGCTTGAAGGTCGTCTACCGGCATGCCGTCGGCGTTGAGCTTCATGTTCAGTAGCGTCGATTCTCCCTGGCTTTGGTAAGTGCCCGTGAGCTTGGCCAGGGCCTTGCCCAGGGAGACGTCGCCCTGGGTCAACGTTCCTGATTGCTTTTGCATGTCGTAATCGGTGGCGTATTTCAATTCCACCGGGCGTCCAGCCGGAGAACCCTTCACCGCCAGTTTGAGCTTATCGGCTCTGAGAGTACCGTTGGTGTGAAGCACCCGGCCATCGGAATTGAGCGTGCCATCAAAGTCGGCGATGCCGGCGATCCCGGTCGATGGTTCAACGAATCCCGAAGCCGTCAGGTCGAGACCCTTCACCTGGATTTGTGCCTCGAGCGGACTGGCTGAAACGTCGTTGGAATTGATCGGGCCAGCCTTGCCATCAAGTTTTGCGCTGCCGCCGGCGGGAAGATTGGCGGTCAGGGTAAAGGGGAACTTTGACGTCATGGAAAAATCGCGCACGCTGACGTTCACGTTGTCATACACGTGAGGCCTGATGGAGGAGTTTGCCCGGTTCACCGACATGCGGCCATCCTTCACGTCCAGCTTGCTGACGGAAAGATTCGGCGTGGATGACCCGGGAGCGGGTTTTTCTGAAGCCTCGGATTTGCCGCCCAGGCTGGAGAAGTTCCATTTTCCGGAGGCGTCGCGCAGCAGAACGATCTCCGGCCTGTCCAGCGTGATATCGGTAACATGCAAAGTCTTGGAGAAAATCAAGGGCATCACTTCCACGCCTACCTTCAGCGATTTGGCGCGAATAAAAGGATCTTTGCCGAAGGCCGGGTCGTCGGCGATCGAAAGATCCTCCGCTGAAACGCTTCCTGACAGGATGGAAAGGCTGAGATTCCCTACCTTGACCTTGCGGCCGAGGGCCTGGGAAAGCTCGGCTTCCAGCTTGGGGCGGAAGCTGTTCACGTTCACCAGGAAGGGAAGCGCGATCACAATCAGAAGAATGACGACCACCACGATTCCGATGATTTTCAGTGCGCGCTTCATAGCAGGAACTCCTTCATGAGGTTTGATTGCTGACAGGGCCGGCGACCTTGCGGAGTAAGCCGTAGACGGCTAACAGTCTACCAAAAGGTGGTGATGTAGGCGCGAGCGTCCCGCTCGTGCAGGAGCGCGATGAACCCCACACGAGCGGGACGCTCGCGCCTACATTGGCTACTGCGGTTCCTGGGTAAGCTCCGGGTTGGGCACCGGGCCGCCATAGAGCTCCCTCTGCCGCTTGTCCCGTTGCTCGTTCATGATCCGCGTAGTGGCATCCATCTCGACCCGGGCTTCCTGGGTGCGGCCCAGGCGCTGCAGCAACTGTCCGCGCAGGTAATGGACGCTGGAATTATGGGGACTAAGCCGGGCTGCTGCATCGATTTCCGCAAGCGCCTGAACGTATTTCCCCGTGCGCTGGTAGACCTGAGCCAGCTGATAGTGAGAACTGGCCAGCCCGGGGTCGAGGCGCAAAGCCGTTCGCAGATTTCTTTCCGCTTCCTGATTATTTCCCTGGAGCGAGTTCACCAGCCCCAGCTGGTCGTAGTTGTAAGCAACGTCAGGCTCGACAGCGACGTCTTTCAGGAACTCCTCTTTGGCCCGCGGCAGGTTTTGCTTCTTGAAATAAGCCACTCCCAGATTGAAGTGAACGAAGGGGAGTTTGGGGTTAGCCGTGGCGGCGAGCTCGAGCTCCTTGATGGCCTCGTCATATTCTTCACGGTTGATGTGCGCCTTGCCCAGCAGGAGATGCAACTCGGGAGAATCCTGGCCGATTTCTACCAGGCGACCCAAAGCGCGCTCTTCCAGGTCCGGGCGGTCGGACTTGCTGGCTGCAATGCCCAACACGTACAGATAGTTCAGCTGACCCGACGCCTGCGGCCAGAGCGGTTCAAGGGTGCGGGCCGCATCGGCGTAACGTTCGATAAAGAAATAGCAAAGTCCCAGCAGGTGGCGGGCCTGGTATGAATCCGGAATGTCGCGCACCACCGATTCGAAAGGAGCGATGGCAGAACGAAAATCGCTCTGGCGGTAGTAAACCAGACCCATGTTGAGACGAATTCCCGGCACTTGGGGCGCCGAATGTTCCGCCTTATGCAACATCTCAAGCGCCTGGGGCCATTGTTTGCGCCGCATGTAGATGACGCCCAGATTGGCATAGGCGCCGGCGGCCTGCGGGTCCAGAGCCAGTACGCTGCGAAAGGAACGCTCGGCCAGGTCGAGGTTGTTTTTTTTCAGGGCGGCCTCACCTTCGTGAAACAATTGCTGCGGGTCCGTCGCCTGAGTTGGTTGCCGCATCGGGCGCGCGGTCTGGGCCGACGCGCTGGACATGAGCGCGAGCACAAGGATGATGAGGAGCCTTGACAGTGATTTCACTCTGCTGTAGTGTCCGCCAACGGCAGCGTGAAATTCAAGCAAGGCAGGTCTTTAGGTTAGCGGTGTAGTTTAATTTCGGTGTTCTTTGCGTTCTTCGCGGCAGTTCTTTGCGACCTTTGCAGTTAAAAGCTCTTAACCGCAAAGTTCGCGAAGGCGACGCGAAGGTCGCAAAGAAAAATCGTTTCGATTCATAATTAGTTCGACATTCATATGGTCAAGACTTCAGTGGTTACCATCCGGGACGTGGCCAAAGAAAGTGGTTTTTCATCGACCACTGTTTCCATTGTCCTGAACAACGCCCCCCTGGCGCGCTACATTCCGGCCACAACCAAGAAGCGGATCGAGAAGGCGGCCAAGAAGCTGGGATATCGCCCTAATCTGTTTGCCCGCTCGCTGCGCAGCAAACGTAGTCACACCGTCGGCGTGATGGTTTTCGACATGACCGACCCGTACTGCACGCTCATTCTGCGTGGCATCGAAAATTCTCTTTACCAATCCTCGTATCTGCCCATTCTCACCGACGTGCACAACGAACGCAGCCGGTTTGAGCGTTATTTGGAGATGTTGCTGGATCGCCGGGTGGAAGCGTTGATCGTCCTGGCCAACTGGTTGTTCGTGGACATCGACGTTTTGGCGGATCTCGAGAAGAGCAGCATTCCCACGGTGATGATCGGGCGCGAGCTGCAAACCGATTCCGTGAGCTCGGTGATTGTGGACAACGAAGTTGGGGCCTACTCCGCCGTCGAACACCTCTACCTCTTGGGACATCGCAAGATTGCCTTCATCCGCGGGCCCAAGACCTTGGCGGATAGCGCTCCGCGCTGGCGCGGAGTTCGCTCGTTCGCAAAAAGCAGTGGGTTGGAACTTGATCCCCGGCTGATCCTGGATCTACCAGAATCGCGAGATCCGATTTCAAGTTTTGAAGCCGGCTACAAATTAACGGAGGAATTGGTCAAACGGAAGCGGCCGTTTACTGCCTTAATGGCATTTGACGACATGACCGCGTTTGGCGCGATACGTGCCTTGGCGAAAGCGGGTTTGCGGGTGCCGGAGCATTGTTCAGTCGTCGGGTTTGACGACGTCGCGGCTTGCAGCTTGTACACCCCGCCGCTCACCACCGTACGCCAGCCCATGGAGGCTATGGGAGCGATGGCAGCGAATCTGGTGGTAGAGGGAATCAACGCGGTGCTGGAGAAGCGGGAAGTGTCGGCGGTGCACCACAAGATGGCGCCGGAGCTGGCGGTGCGAGAATCCACCCGTAACGTGCCCTAACCCGAAGCCGGAATTCAGGAAACGTCACACTGCCCGTTATTGAAGAAGCTGGGAACCCATCATTTTCCGGCTTTTTTTCTTGACACTCGTGGTCGAGCTACTGCACTATTTGCTGGTATTGATTCGTTTTAATAAAACATTTCAAGGCAGTGTCCAACTCGAGTTCAGGCCTGTCGCGGAAAACAACAGTGGTGAGGTTCTTCCAGGCCTTGTCCTGGGACGACGCCAAGCGAGTTTGCCGGGTGGATGCGTGCGTTAGGTGGGTTGCGCACCAGTTGCGAAACAGAACTACGATGCTGGCGCGAGTGAGTTCCAGCGATCTTCTGACCGGTTGCAACAACGTCACTAAGGGGGTTAGCTATGAAATCCCGCGTACTGTGGTTAGGCGTTCTTCTGTCACTTTCGATTTCTGTGTGGGGCCAGGACACGGCTTCGATTACGGGCACGGTGAACGATCAAAGTGGTGCGGCCGTCCCCAACGCGCAAGTCACAGTCAGCAACCCGGATCGCGGAATTAACCGGCCGACCACGACCAACAGCAGTGGCGACTATCTGGTCGCCGGCCTGCCGTCTGGCCCGGTCAACGTGAGCGTCGTCGCCCAGGGCTTCAAGAGGTATGAGGCGAAGGGAGTAGTCCTGCAGGTGGGCCAGAAGGCCCGCGCGGACGTCGCGCTGGAAGTCGGCACTATCAAGGAAGAGGTCACGGTAGAGGGAAGTAGCGTAGCCCAGGTGGAGACGCAGTCGTCGGATCTATCGGGAACGGTCAACGGAAAACAGATAACCCAGCTTCAACTGAACGGCCGGAACTTCACCCAGTTGGTTACGCTGGTTCCCGGTGTAAGTAATCAGACTGGCCAGGATGAAGGCACCGTGGGCATCTACGGCAATGTCAGCTTCAGCATCAACGGCGGCCGCGTGGAGTACAACAACTGGGAACTCGACGGCGGGGACAACATGGATAACGGCAGCAACGCCACGCTGAACGTGTATCCCAGTCTGGAAGCCATCTCCGAATTCAAGGTGCTGACATCCAACTACGGCGCGCAATACGGCCGCAACGGATCGGGCACCATCGAAGTCGAGACCAAGTCCGGCACCAACAGCTTCCATGGAAACGCGTACGAGTTCGTTCGCAATGACAAGTTCAACTCCACAAAGTACTTTCAGGACTCAGTATCTCCCTACAAGAAGAACGATTTCGGCTACACCATCGGTGGACCCATCTTCAAGAACAAGACATTCTTCTTCTGGTCACAGGAATGGCGCAAGGACCGCGTGCCGGCCGATTACAACGTGGCCGTTCCGTCGGTCGAGGAAAGAGCTGGTGATTTTACCGATCAGTGCAGCAGTCCTGACGGTTTCTGTCCCGACGTAGGACCGGATCTCATTGCCGCGGGATACAACCCGAACGATCCCACGGTCCAGGCATTGCTGACCATGATTCCTTTGCCTACCACCGGCACCGGGCTCGACTCACGTTTCCGGACCGCGCAGTCCTTGCCCACCAACTGGCGTGAAGAGTTGATCCGTGTGGATCACAACTTTACCGATAAGATCAGGGGCACGGTTCGCTACATTCACGATTCCTGGAACACGGTCACCGACGTACCCCTATGGACCAACGCGGGCAGTTTTCCGACCATCCAGACGGCGTTTGAAGGCCCTGGCGTGAGCCTGGTGACCCGGCTCAACGCGACTTTTTCTCCCACGCTGCTGAACGAATTTGTCTTCAGCTACACCACCGATCACATTATTCTGGATAACATTGGCAACTGGCAGCGGCCGACGGGATTCGTCGTGCCCGACATTTTCCCCGGAAACGGCGACGGCATTTTGCCCGGAATCAACCTGGTTGGAGATGCCTACGACGGCGGCTTTGGAGAGGACGCAGGCTACATCCCCAATGGCATTTACAACTCGAACCCCACCTATACCTACCGCGACAACGTAAGCAAGATTGTAGGAAAGCATAATCTCCAGTTCGGAGCCTATGCCGCGTTTGGCCAGAAAAACGAACTCGGCGGCGAACTGGGGGCGGGCTCAATCCCCGGTTACCTGACCTTTGATCAGACCACCAGCATTTCGACTGGAAATCCCTTTGCGGATCTATTGTTAGGTCGAATCTCCAGCTTTGGCCAGCAGGACAAACGTGTCAAATACTTCAACCGCTACAAGATCGTTGAACCCTACTTCCAGGATGACTGGCACGTTACCAACCGTTTGACGGTGAATCTTGGCCTGCGGTTAAGCCTGTTCGGAACCTATCGAGAAAAACAAAAACAGGCGTTCAATTTCGATCCGGCTCATTACCAGGCCGGGGTCACTACCATCAATCCCGACGGCACGGTGGACGGTCTTTTCATCAACGGACTGCCCAATGGAATTGTGCAATGCGGTGTGACCGCCGGCGTACCTGTCAGTTGTATGGAAGGACATCTGTTCAATCCCGCACCCCGCATCGGTTTCGCTTATGACCCGAAAGGTGATGGCAAGACAGCGATACGAGGCGGGTATGGCATCTTTTTCGAACATGCCAACGGGAATGAGGGCAACACGGAATCGCTCGAAAACTCACCGCCTCTGGCCAATGCGGTTCAAGTGAATAACATCGACGGCTACTCGGGAAGCGGCACCGCATCAGGGCAATTCCCTTTGAACGTGAACGCAATTCCAACCAAAGCCAGGTGGCCCTACATCCAGCAATGGCATTTTGACCTGCAGAGAGAAGTTTTCCGGAACACCGTGGCCACGGTTTCCTACGTGGGCAGCAAGGGCACACATCTCAACCGGCAGACAAATCTTAACCAGGTTCCAGCGCTGCCGCTCTCGCTCAATCCCTATGGGCCGGGGGAGTTCATCGACTCGGACGATACGTCCCCAACCTTCAACACTGA
>JBGQIG010000063.1:0-11283 GCA_041498365.1 Terriglobia bacterium
CTGGCTACCTCGGACATCGTGAGACGCATCCCTTGCTCACTCAGGAAGCGCTCAACCAGTGGCACACGGAGACCCTCAAACTTTCGATTCTCCTGTTCGACGAAATAGAGAAGGCTTCCGATTCGCTTTGGCAGCTGCTGCTCGGAATCCTGGACAAAGCCACTTTGACGCTGGGCGATAACCGCCGCGTCGATCTTTCGCAATGCATCATCATCATGACCTCGAATCTCGGGGCCGGAGAGATGAGCAACATGGTGGATGGCGGCCTGGGTTTCGCGCACAAGGCCACCCAGGTGGATGCCTCTTTCGACGACAAGATCAACCGCACGGCAGTGGAAGCGGCGCGGCGCAAATTCAGTCCTGAATTCATGAACCGGATCGACAAGTCCGTGGTTTTCCGGACCCTGCGCTCGGAGCACCTGCAGCAGATACTGGAAATTGAATTGGGCATGGTACAGCAGCGCATTCTGATGGCCTCGGCCGCGAACCAGTTCGTCTTCAGCTGCACGCCGAAGGTGAAAAGCTTCTTGCTGCACGAGGGGACCGATCCGAAATACGGGGCACGGCACCTAAAGCGTGCTATCGAGCGTCACATCGTGTTCCAACTTGCCAACCTGGTCGCCACCGGACAGGTCAAGCTGGGAGACTTCATTCGCATCGACCTGAGCCCGGAAGGCAAACTCATGTTCATCAAGGAAGCCGAGAATGCCATGGTTCCGATGCTGCTGGAGCGTCACGGCGCAGCCGCCGGAGCGCTTCCCATGGCGCGCCCTGCCCGCACGGTAGCCCGGCGCGAATTTGGCGCTACCGGAACGCTCGACGGCAAGTAATCTTCTCGAATAAATTCGGCAACCTGAGGTGCCGGGAAGCCGGCACCTTTTTGCTTGCGTAGGGGCAGAGCCTGTCCTGAGCGAAGTCGAAGGATGTCCCCACCTGCCCAGCGGAGCGCAGCTCCGCAAGCTGTTGGCGGTAAATCCTCTTCGTCCATTAACAGGAATCCTGCCGTCGTCCTCCGCTGAGCTCCGCTCACCCGCCCAGGTCCGGAGCGAAGCCAAAGGAGGAGTAGTGGGTCAGTTTGAAAACAAATGCCATGCATGACAGTCCTCTGTCAAAGGGTGGAGCAGGCCTTCAGGCCTGCATACAGCTATTGTCTTGCGATGGGCTTCGGCCCCCGAGGTACCTCAGCGGCTGAAGCCTGCACCGGGCCGGCTTTATTGCAGCGCTAAAGCGCTGCTCCACCCAAAATCCAAATCCGACCCAAATCAATCCTGAGAGCACCCTATATTTATCGCGAATCCCAGCAAGCGCCGGGCGTAAGAATTCCTAACTGACCCACTACCGAAGGAGGACGTCTGGGCCTACGTGGCCCCGTTCGTGTTACAACATTGACCTTGCTGGCAGAAGACGGGGCACCTTCGGCATCTAAGACAGGGAGGAACTTTGAGGGTCAACTTGATCGCCACGCGCTGCCTGGCAATGCTGCTGGCTCTTTCCATGACAGAGCCCCAACTGCTCGAAGCACGAGTAGAGCCCTCCCACGGCTTTAACATGTTTTCCGCCCAGGAGGAAGTCCAGGCGGGGCAGCAGGGATCCGCACAGGTCAGCAAACAACTGCCGGTTCTCCCCGATTCGGATCCGATCTCGATCTATGTGCAACGTCTGGGGCAGCAACTGGCGGCACATGCTCCGGGCGAGAAATGGCCTTATAGCTTCCACGTTGTAAATCAAAAGGAAATCAATGCCTTCGCGCTTCCCGGCGGGCCGGTTTATGTGAATCTGGGCACCATCCAGGCGGCGGACAACGAAACCGAACTGGCCGGCGTGATGGCGCACGAAATTTCCCACGTGGTCCAGCGGCACGGCACGCGAGCAGCCAGCAAACAGATGGCGGCCCAGCTTCCTCTGGCAATTCTGGGTGGAGTGATGGGTCAGGGGGCGCTCTCGCGAATGGCTCAAATGGGGCTTTCGTTTGGCGTCGGCTCTTACTTCCTGAAGAACTCTCGAAAAGCTGAATCTGAAGCTGACCTGCTCGGTACCGACATCATGTACGACACCGGCTTCAATCCCCGCGCCATGGCGGATTTTTTCGCCAAGCTGGACAAAGAAGGCGGCTCACGTGGACCTCAGTTCTTCAGCGATCACCCCAATCCGGGAAATCGCGCCGAGGCGGTGGCCAAGGAAGTTGCCACTCTCCACAGAAAGACCAGCTTTCGCAGCGACAGCGCCGAGTTTCGCAATGTCAAACAGCGCGTCACCGGCGTGAAGCCACTGACCGCGCAGCAGATTGCTGAGAGCCAGACCCCGGCAACCAGCGCTTCTGGTGAAGACATCCGGCCCAGCGGCAGTCTGCGTAAATTCAGCCACAGCGACTTCGAGATTTCCTATCCCGCGAATTGGCAGGTCTTCGGCGATCAAAACTCGGCGGTAACCATTGCGCCCCAGAACGGTGTCTCACAGAGCGCGGTGGCGTATGGGGTGATGATCAACACCTTTCAGCCCGAAGATCCCAATACCAGCCTCGATCAGGCAACCCAGGAACTGCTGGCGTCGTTGCGCCAGTCCAATCCTGATCTGCGCGCGATCGGGCATGATGAGAACATCCGGGTCAATGGAGTGGCTGGAAAGTCAGTGGACTTGATGGGAACCTCGCCTTTGCGGGATCAGAACGGACGTCCGGGGCAAGAGCGGGACTGGCTGACCGCATTCATGCGACGGGACGGCAGCCTCTTATACATTGTGTCGATCGCTCCGGAAAAGGACTTCGAGTCGCTGCGGCCAACGTTCGAGCAGATGCTGAAATCGATAAAGCTTCGGTAAAGCGGGCATCAGAGCTCAGGTATCAGACCTCAGACGTCGGATCTCAGACCTTCGCTCGGAACTATCGGGATTGGCCAAAACAACATTTCTCGCGGTGTTGTGATGGCACACCCAGCAGCTGATCATGGCTCCTGTCCCGTCGCAACCCGTGTTGCGATCCGTGTGAAATTACTTCCGCATAGCCCGTGACTCGGGGCACAAATTCGAATCCGGTTGACATGCGACCGTATTTCTGCAAATATCGAAATATGCAAGTAGCCTCAAGCAACAAGAAGACTGCAGGGAATGTGGCAAAGTACGCCGACATGCTTTCTGCCATGGGCACCGAACCACGACTTCGCATCATGCAATTGCTGCTATCGGCGCATCCAGACGGCTTGGTCGTAGGCGATATCCAGTCAGAACTGGACATTCCAAGCTCCACCCTTTCGCACCACCTCGAGAAACTGAAGAATGAAGAGCTGGTGAATGTTCGCCGCGAAAGCACCTTTTTGCGGTACATGGCCAACACGGAGGCACTCCAGGAGCTGCTGCAATTCCTCTATGCCGAATGCTGCACCCGAAACAAGGCACTCAAACCGCAAGATATCGTCCAGCTTTGTAAATAGAGAGGTACAAGATGAGCATTATCGACATCAAGAACGTCGTCAAAGAAAAGTATGGGCAGGCAGCCTCACGAGTGAAGAGTGGTGGCAGTGCCTGCTGCGGAGCCACCGCGGCAAGCGGCTTGGGTTGCGACCCAATCACTTCCAACCTGTACGACTCTTCCCAGGCGGGACAAGTTCCTGAGGAGGCCATGCTCGCTTCGTTAGGGTGTGGGAATCCAACCGTATTGGCGAAATTGAATGCAGGAGAAGTGGTTCTCGATCTCGGCTCGGGCGGTGGTGTGGATGTCCTGCTTTCGGCGAAGCGGGTTGGGCCCACCGGCAAGGCTTACGGTCTCGATATGACGGACGAGATGCTGGCGCTCGCCAATGAGAACAAGCGCAAAGCGGGAGCCGGGAATGTCGAGTTCCTTAAGGGCGAGATCGAACATATCCCCTTGCCCGACAACTCGGTCGACGTGATTATCTCGAATTGCGTAATCAACCTTTCGGCGGACAAAGACCGCGTATTGCGAGAAGCCATTCGTGTGCTGAAGCCGGGCGGCCGCTTTGCGGTCTCCGATGTTGTGACCCGAGGCGAAATCACCTCGGAAATCCGCGAAAGCGTGCTTCTGTGGGTCGGCTGTGTAGCGGGGGCGCTCGGAGATGACGAATATCGCAGCAAACTCTCCGCAGCAGGTTTCGAGCAAATTGACATCGAGCCTACACGGGTCTATCGCGCAGAAGATGCGCGTGAGTTTCTTTCGGCGGCAGGCGTCGATGTGGACGCGATTGCGCCGGAAGTGGAGGGCAAGTTCATGAGTGCCTTCGTTCGAGCTGTCAAGCCAGTGGGCGCAGGAGCGAAGGCTTGTTGTGGACCGACTTGCTGCAACTAGGAGACAACGAGTATGAAAGGACACTACAACGTTTTATTCCTGTGCACAGGCAATTCCGCGCGCTCTATCATGGCCGAAGCAATTCTAAACTTCAAAGGCAGACCTAATTTCACCGGCTACAGCGCCGGTAGCCACCCCTCAGGAACTGTTCGGCCGGAAGCCTTGAGACAGCTCGAAATAGCGCACTTGCCAACCAAGGGTCTGCGCAGCAAGGCATGGGATGAATTCTCTCTGCCTGGCTCTCCGCAGCTCGACTTTGTTTTTACGGTTTGCGACAACGCGGCGAAAGAGGTCTGCCCAATCTGGCCCGGGCAGCCGATGACCGCGCATTGGGGCGTTCCAGACCCGGCGGCAGTTTACGGAAACGAAGCAGAGGTGGAACGGGCGTTTCGCGAAGCGTTTTTTATCCTGGATCGCAGAATCAGTCTATTTCTCTGCCTTCCACTGAAGAGTCTGGACAGCCTTGCACTCAAGAGGGAGCTCGACAACATCGGCCAAACGATGAGACCCGTAACCAGCGAATAGCAGTGTGTTTTCACAAGAGCCTGCACTTCGGTAGGCTTGCCGCAAGCATAGGGATCGACACATGAAGGCAACGAGTCGTCTCAGTTTTCTGGATCGCTATCTGACCGCGTGGATCTTCGCCGCTATGGTCGCGGGCGTTGTATTGGGCTGGGTTGTGCCCGGAGTTGTACCGTTTCTGAATCGCTTTAATCTCGGCACGACTTCCATTCCGATTGCAGCAGGATTGATTTTGATGATGTATCCACCTTTTACGAAGGTGCGATATGAGGAACTGCATGAGGTCTTTCGCAACAGGAGCGTGCTCGGCCTTTCTCTCGTGCAGAACTGGGTCGTCGGGCCGATTCTGATGTTTGTTCTCGCCATTGTCTTCCTGCGCGGATATCCGGAATACATGGCGGGGTTGATCATGATCGGTCTCGCGCGCTGTATCGCCATGGTCATCGTGTGGAACGAACTGGCCCGAGGCGATACGGAATATGCGGCTGGCCTGGTGGCCTTCAATTCGCTTTTCCAGGTCTTTTTCTACTCGCTCTACGCCTGGGTTTTCATTACGGTCCTCCCCGCCAAGCTCGGCCTTCGGAGCACCATCGTGAATGTGTCGATCGCAGAGATTGCAAAGAGTGTTTTTATTTATCTGGGAATTCCGTTTCTCGCCGGATTTGTGACTCGTGCCGCATTGGTTCATTCCAAAGGGCACGATTGGTACAACCGGAACTTCGTTCCCCGCGTAAGCCCCCTGACGCTGATTGCCCTGCTGTTCACGATTGTGGTGATGTTCTCGCTTAAAGGTGGGTACATTGTTCGTCTGCCCTTGGACGTCCTGCGCATCGCCGTTCCGCTCTTGATTTACTTCGTGCTGATGTTCTTGGTGTCCTTTTACATGGGCAAGAAGTTGGGTGCCGACTATTCTAAGACTACAACACTGGCATTTACGGCCGCCTCCAACAATTTTGAACTGGCGATCGCGGTGGCAGTCTCGGTATTTGGCATCAACTCCGGAGCAGCATTCGCGGCTGTCATCGGGCCCTTAGTGGAAGTGCCCGTGATGGTCGCACTCGTCAACGTGGCCCTCTACTTCCAACGTCATTTTTTTCCCAACCCACAGCCGATCGCTATCGAGCCAGTTTGCTCGCACACAGCACAGTAAGGATCGTCGTTGCAGCAAGGCGGACGGGCTCATCGCAGACGAAGATCAACGCCCTATCCGGTTTGAACATCACCAGGCATAACACGCGAAAGGAAAGGCCGATTCGCTGCGAGCAGGTTTGCAGGGGTTGGGAAGCGAAATTACGAGATTATGGATGAGTCGTCGGCTACTCGGAACCAATCTGCCGCATTGCTCCCGGCTCATGGGTGTCACAACATCGTCATACCAGCTCAGTTGAAAGGTTGTGCTGAGCTTGAACCCGAGGTCTGAACGCCCGAAGTCCGGCGTCCGCCTACCCGCCCTGCTTCAGCTCCGTCAGCACTTGCCGCGCGATCTCTTTCAGCGTCTCAAACACTCCAGGGCCCTGAAAAGCCACGGCTTCAATCATCGGCTCGTTCTTGCGGCGAAGCTGCTTTGACAACGCGTCCACGGGCAGCACATTTGGCAGATCGCGCTTGTTAAGTTGCAGCACGTAGGGAATCTTGTGGAAGTCGTAGCCATGTTCCTTGAGGTTGGCCATGAGATTGTCGAGGGCTTCGACGTTGGCGTCCATCCGTTCTTCCTGCGAGTCGGCCACGAAGACGATGCCATCCACACCGCGCAGAATCAGTTTGCGGCTGGCGTCATAAAACACCTGACCGGGAACTGTATAGAGGTGGATGCGAGTCTTGAAGCCGCGGACTGAACCAGGTCCAGGGGCAGAAAATCAAAAAACAATGTTCGTTCCGTCTCCGTCGCCAGCGAGATCATCTTCCCCTTCTGCTGTTCGGCAGTCTTCTGGTAGATGAACTGGAGATTCGTCGTTTTGCCGCCCAGCCCGGCGCCGTAGTAAACGATCTTGCAGTTGATCTCGCGGGCCGCAAAGTTGATGAAACTCAAGACTTCCCTCGGGACCGGTGGCATACGCCCGCTGCGATGCGGACATCTCCGGTCAAGAATTTGGCTTGATGCTGCTGGTTTTATACCACACGGCCCGGCGTCAACGGCAGGTTACTCCGGTTACTAGCTGGAAAACCGTCCTTGCTTCAAGCACCATTTTCAGAGTCGGTAGTCCCCTTCGAGGTCAGCGGGTCAAGCCGACTGGATAGTAGCCCTCTTTCGCAGTCACCTTCAGGTCGGGACGGGCGACCCTGACCTCGATCTCCCGGTGGGTGGTACTGGGGGTGGCATGGGTCAGATAGCCCAGGGTGTACTGGTTACGTGCGTCGCCCAGCGCTTGCGCATAGGTAGCCTCGATGGCGTCGCGGGAAAATCCGGTGAAAATTTCGCCCCCGGTGGCGTTGGCGTACCTGGGCAGTATGTCGGCGTAGCCGACGCGCGAAGTCATGAGCGGCACATGCAGTTTCTGCAGTTTGCCGTAACCCGGGACTGCCGATCCGTCCACGGCCACGCCGTAAACCTGAATCCCGTTTGAAAGCAGCACCTTCAGGGTATCTCTGTAGCTGGCGTTGCTGCCGTATTC
Source organism: Terriglobia bacterium (assembly GCA_041498365.1). GTDB lineage: Bacteria > Acidobacteriota > Terriglobia > Terriglobales > Acidobacteriaceae > JAIQFF01. The sequence continues at coordinate 7,432 of JBGQIG010000063.1, forward strand.
GCGGCCGTCGCTGATGATGAAAATGACTTTCCGGCGGGCACGGTCGCGCTTACGCAGGTCCAGAGCCGCGGCCACAATGGCGTCGTTCAGCACATGAGATTCTTTGGCGGGAGTGATGACCCTGGGACTGCTGGGGTCGAGAGGCACCCCGTTGACCATCGGCCCCTGCGGTCCCAATGGACCACCAGTCACAGGCGGCCCGTTGTTTCTGCCGCTTACGGTCTTCAGATTATTCAGCGCCCCGGTCAATTTCCGGCCCACCGCGGCGAAATCGGTCACCTTGGACACGCTGGTGCTGTAGGTGTAGATGGACACTTCATCAAACTGGCTGAATGCGCCTTCCAGCGCCGAAAAAGTCTGATTCACCTTCTGCACTGCAACGTCCGCCATGCCCACGTCGAAAATCACCGCCGCCGACAGGGCAAAGGGATCCGTAGTGAAGAAATTCAAATTCTGCTTCTTGCCGTCCTCAAGAACCGTGAAGTCCCGGGCGAGCAGACCATTGACCAATCGCCCGGAGTCATCCTTCACCATGACCGGAACCAATACCTGGTTGACGTTGGTTACGATTCTGTACAGGTCTTCGCTGCCGGGGCTGCGCTCCGCCGTGGCCCCGCCTTCGGGTACGGTCGTTACCTTGAACGGAGGGATCGTCGGAGGCGCTTCGGACACGGGAACCGGTTGCGAGGGATTGGCCTGGCTGGGCGGCGCCTGGTTCGGGGGCGGAGGTCCAGGGCTGGACGCCGGCGGTGCGCCTGGAAACGGCCGCGTGGCGGAAGGCGCGTCCGGAATCTCCTGCTTCGCCGGTTCCTGGGTCTGAGCGGCAATGGTCCCGGAAGCCAGACAAAAGGCCAACAACGCTCCCCCTACGGCCTTCGACCTTCTATCGATTATCGTTCTAGCGATCACTGAAAACACACGCGCCCTCTCTGCCTGACGGCGGCTCCTCTATTTCGGATGCTGAGACCTGTAATTTCGTGCATCTAATCCTGATGGAATAGACTAACAAAAACTGGGAGAGAATATCTGGATGCCGAAAGTCCGCGGGTTTCAGGCGTTTGCGGTCACGATGATCGCCGCTAGCCTCTTCTGTCCGGGCCTGGTCGCCCAGGACCTTCCCCGCCTGGCCGGTCCTCCGAACCAGGGAACCCAGAGCGAAGACCAGGACCAATCGGTCAGCACTCTGAAGGTCAACGTGAACGTCGTCCAGCTCTTTTTCAACGTTAAAGACAAAAAAGGGGCCCTAATCCCCAATCTGGCCAAGGACGATTTTCAGATCCTGGAAGACGGCAAGCCTCAGACCATCAAATACTTCACAGCGGAATCCAACCTCCCGCTGACGCTCGGCATTCTGATCGATTCCAGCGGCAGCCAGCAACGGGTACTGGAGATGGAGAAGGAAGTTGGAGGCAACTTCCTGAGTGAAATCCTGCGCGACAAAGACCTGGCATTCGTCATCAGCTTCGACGTCGATTCCAACCTGTTGCAGGATTTCACCAACTCACCGCGGCGGCTGAGGGATGCCCTGAACAGCGCGCGCATCAATGCTCCTCCCAGCCGTTGCGGCGGTCTTCCCGGACAGGGAGGTGGGCCATTGCCGTGCAGTTCCACTCCTAAAGGGACCGTGCTCTACGACACCGTCTATCTGGCTGCGCATGATCAGCTCGCTAAAGAAGTTGGGCGCAAGGCTATGATCCTCCTCACCGACGGGGAAGATCAGGGCAGCCAACTGCGGATCAATGACGCCATTGAGGCAGCGCAGAAATCGGACTCCATCTGCTATGTGCTGCTGATCGCAGATCGCGGCTTCTACGGCTTGGGTGGATACTCGGGTGATCACGACATGAAGAAACTGGCGAATGAGACCGGCGGCCGGGTCATTGAAGTGGGAGACAAGCTCGATAAGCTGAAGCAAGCCTTTGACCAGATCGCGCAGGAACTGCGCAGCCAGTACAACGTAGGCTACACCCCCACTAACACCTCCCTCGATGGCAGCTTCCGCAAAGTGGAAATCCACGCCAAAAAGGACTACAAAATCCAGGCGCGCACAGGCTATTACGCCGTGGCCAGGAAGGATTAGCGAGCTGCAATCGGCACTTAGCAATTAGCAATTGGCATTTAGCCCAACTGGCAAGTGCCAATTGCTAATTGCTAAGTGCCGGATGTCTTCCGGTCTTTCACCAGGATCACGAACTTCAGGCCTGACCAGATCTCGTTCACTGCACACACTTTTACGTCCACCAGCCCTGACACCAGACCGATCCTTCGCACGTCGTTTTCATTCAGGTCAGTAGCCAAGCCGGAGGTTTTCTTGGGCCAACTCACCCAGAGCATTCCCGCGGGCTCTAATCGCCGGGCGAATTTGGGGAATTGCACCTTCAGGTCTGCCTGGCTCTTGATGAAGATCATGGCGAAGTCGAGGCGATCCTGTCCGTCATTGACGAACTGGCAGTTCGCAAGATCCCTTTTCAGCGTTGTCTTTACATCGCTGGGTAACTCAAAGAAAGCGACCTTGCAGTGTGGCTTGATGCCGAGTTTTTGGGGAAGGGGAGTGCCGGAATATCCTGCCATGTGCGCGGCCTACTGCACCGGCGCATAGTAGCCGCGCCGGCTGCGCACACGCAGCCCTTTATGGTTTTGCGCCAGGATTTCGATGGTATGGAAGCGGCCGTCCGCGCGGAGATCGGCAGGCTTATAGGAAAGCGCATACTGACTGCGCAACTCATCCTGGATTTCCACGAAGGCGTTGGCCACATCGTTGAGTTGAAAAGGAAAGAAAGCGCGACCGCCGGTGGCGTCCGCGATGCGCTCCAGGACTTTGTCCCCGGAATGCCTGCTGCCTCCGGTAATGTTGGTGCTGATGGTGTAAACGATCACTTCCGCGCGCTGCGCCATCTCGATGGCTTCCTCGCGGGTGACGTGGCTCATGTTGTCGTCGCCATCGCTGAGCAGGATGACCGCCCGGCGCACCGGGCCGCTCTGCTGTTCCTTCAGCAGCTTGTCGCGGCTGGCGAAATATAGCGCATCGTACATGGCGGTACCGCCGCCGGGCCGCAAGGCGCGAACCCCGCGCGAAAGCGCTTCGGTGCTGTCGGTAAAGTCCTGCGTGACCTCCGGTGTCACATCGAACCCGACCACGAAAGCCTTATCGTATCGCGGCCGCACCGTCTGGTTAAGGAACTCAATGGCCGCCTCCTGCTCGAACTTGAAGCGGTCGCGCACCGAGTTACTGGCATCCACCAGCAACCCGACCTGAAGCGGCAGGTCGGTCTCGTTGTGAAAGCTGCGGATCTGGTCCGCTGGCTTGCTGTCGTCGAGTACCGAGAAGTCGCTCTTTCCCAGATTCCTCACGTAGCGGCCACGCCTATCAGTAACGGTGAACACCACATTCACTTCGTTAACCGTCTTGACGATGGTGGAGACAGATTCATCCGACGGGTTCGAGGGCGTACCCAACTGAGGTGGTTCAGTCTGTGGGCTCTTGGTGGCTGGCGGATCGGGCTGCGGCGGGGCTTGCGGCTGAACCGATGCAGATGCGCCGGGAGCTTGCTGCTCTGAGTTCTCCGATGGAGCGGCTGGCGGCGCTGGCTGGGGCTTCCTCTGCTGCTGTTGCACGGCTGAGGGCGCGGAAGGCAAGTCGTCCTGTCCTGAATTCTGGGCAACAACTACAGCCGCGAACAACATGCCGCCCAGAAACAGCGTGATGCTGCGAGACTTCATCACTTTTCAATTATAGCCGTAACCCTGCCCCGGTTCACGCTCCGAGTCTTTGCAGGAAATCCCCCAGTTCTGCTGGTAACGGAGCCGAGAAGGACAGGGGTGCGCCAGTTCGTGGATGCTGAAATTGCAAAG
>JBGQIG010000064.1:0-11198 GCA_041498365.1 Terriglobia bacterium
AGGCCGGGTCCGGCGCGAACGTAAGATGATGCTTCTCAGCCGCATTGCGAAGATGGTCGAGAACCACCCCGGGCTGAACCCGGGCAACGCGCTGCGACGGATCGATTTCGAGAATCTTTCCCATGTACTTGGAAAAATCCAGCACCACGGCAACGTTGCAGCACTGGCCGGCAAGCGAGGTTCCACCGCCACGGCACAAAAGGGGAGCGCCATATTCGCGCGAGAGCGAGACCGTTGCGATGACATCCTCCACATCACGGGGGAGGACTACGCCGATAGGAACCTGGCGATAGTTGGAACCATCGGTGGAATAGAGGGCGCGGCTGCCGGAATCGAAACGGACTTCGCCGCTCACGTGCCGGCCCAGAGCTTCCGCCAGAGCAGCCGCATCCACCGCGGAGGTTCTGGCGGCGCTGGCGATTTCTGCGTATTTATCCGGCATTCGGGGGGAATCAGTTGTCGGAATCGTCGTCGCCGCCGACCAGCTTTCCGGAGACTCTGGCGATTTGAATCCTGGTCTTGCCGTCCTTGGGCGTGATGGTAATGGTCAGCATATCTTTCTTGTCGGTTGAAATGATGGAATAGTGATCGCCAGCCGAGGAGATGACGTTGGCGCGGGGAAGCTTCGACTTATAAAATTCGGCCACGCTGGCGACCGGATCGCTGCTCTCAAACTCCGCCGAAGCAGTGTGCATTTTCCCCATATTCATATTGGACGAGCTGCCCTTGACCACCTCCGCGCCGGGATACAATTCGATGCCCAGGTTGCGGGCCGCTTCGTCAGGATCGGTCGTGCTCTGCATCGTGCCAAATGGCGTCTCGACCCGCACATTGCCATTCTCGTTGTGGACCCGGCTGTGTTTGGCGACACGGTAAACGACGAACGATGCGACCCCGACTCCCAAAATACCGAGGCCGACAATCACGGCGACCACGATCAGGATGATCTTGAGCGCGTTCCCGCTTTTCGCGGGCGTACCCGTGGCCACGGGAATCGCGGAAGAGGACGCAGTGATGGGTTGGGTTGTGCCGCACTTGCTACAAAACTTTGCGCCGCTGGCCAGAGTTGCGCCACAAGAATTGCAGAACGCCATAGGTCACCTCCCGCTCATTCATTTTTGCACAGACGGCAGAGTCTACCGCAAGTTTACCGCCCACTGCTTTTCTTTGCGTCCTTCGCGTTGACTTCGCGACCTTGGCGGTTAAGAGCTTTTAACCGCAAAGTGCGCCAAGGAACCGCAAAGTACGCTAAGAAACCCGCTCCAATCCTAAAGCAGCCGAGTGGTGTAGTCCGCCAGGCTCAGCCCCAGCAGGAGGAGGAGAAAGAAGAGAGCGGAAATAACCACCACTTTGACCAGTCTCTCGCTGGCGTATTTCACGTGCATGAAAATCAGAGTCACCAGCAACGCCTTGAAGGTGGCGATGACCAGGGCCACGATGGTGTTGAAGGGGCCCAGGTCGATGAAGGCGATGCCGGCCGTGACGCCGGTCAGGACCAGCAATGTCAGCCAGACCGCAACGTTAGTCTTAACGGAAACGATGTATTCAGACATGGCGGCGCTCACTTCTTGCGGTCGATCAGATACAACAACGGAAACAGATAGATCCAGATGATATCCACAAAGTGCCAGTACAAGCCGGAGTTTTCCAGCGGCGTGTGATAGTCCGGCGTGTACCGTCCTTTCCACGCGTAGTACAGCAGATAGCTGAAAACTCCGACTCCGATCACCATGTGCAGGGCGTGCATTCCCGTCATGGCGAAATACAGCGAGAAAAAGATTTGCGCGTGCCGCTGATCAACCGGTTCGTCGGGATGGCCGGGAACGGCTCCCTCGAAATGGAAGGAAGGGCCGGGAATGTGATGCTCCTTGAACTTGCTGGTCCACTCAATTCCCTTGACCCCCAGGAAAGCCAAACCCAGCACCAGAGTGAGCGCCAGGTAAATCACCTGGGCTTGCCGTTTTCCCAACTGCGCGGCATGTACGGCGAGCACCACCGTCAAACTGCTACAGATCAAAACCGCGGTGTTGACCGTTCCCAACGTAATGTCGAGCGAGTTGCTGCCGGCTGCGAACTCCGGGTAATACCAATAGCGGTAGATGAGATAGGCGCAGAACATGCCGCCGAAGAACATGATCTCCGTCGCCAGAAACAGCCACATACCCAAGGAGGAAGCCTGACGCTGCTGCTCCATGTCGGCGAAGTGGTGCTGGAGCGCCGGATTGTGCTGTTCAACCGCCATCGGACTATCCGCCAACGCGCACCTCCTGAGGAGCGGGGATGTGCTCGTAATCGTAGGCTTCCCAATCGACTACCGGCGTGCGCTCAAAATTAAAAGTCGGCGGCGGCGAAGTGGTCTTCCACTCCAGCCCGGAAGCTCCCCAGGGGTTGGCCGGGGCAACTTTTCCGTAGCGCATGGACCACAGGAAATAGACCATCGGCAACAGGTACCCGACTGCGAGAATCGTGGCGCCGGCGGTGGAAAGTACGTTCAGCACCTGGAATTCCGGCGGATACTGCCAGTAGCGGCGCGGCATCCCCAGATAGCCCAGGATGAACTGCGGGAAAAACGTGAGGTTGAACCCGAGAAACACGATGATCGCAGCCAATTTGCCCAATGCTTCCGGATACATGCGGCCGGAAATTTTCGGCCACCAGAAATGCATGCCGCCAAGGTAACCCATCACCGCCCCGCCCACCATGATGTAGTGGAAGTGGGCGACCACAAAGTAGGTGTCGGTCACGTGTACGTCAATCCCCAGCGCGGAGAGGAACAAACCCGTAAGGCCTCCCATCAGAAAGAGCCCGATGAAACCGAAGGCATACAACATGGGAGTGGCAAACGTGATCGAGCCCTTGTACATGGTCGCGGTCCAGTTGAATACCTTGATGGCCGAAGGCACCGCAACCAGGTAGCTCAACATGGAAAAAATCAGGGCTGCGTAAAGCGAAATTCCGGCCACAAACATGTGGTGCGCCCACACCAGGAAGCCGAGGACCGCAATTCCGATGCTCGACATGGCCACAAATTTGTAGCCAAAAATGCGCTTCCGGGTGAAACACGGCACAATCTCGGTGACAATTCCCATCGAGGGCAGAATCATGATGTAAACCGCGGGATGGGAATAGAACCAGAACAGGTGCTGGAACAGAAGCGGATCTCCGCCCCGCGTGGGGTCGAAGATGCCGAGGTGAAAGGCGCGCTCCAGAACTACCAGTACCAGCGTAACCGCGACCACCGGCGTTCCCAGCAACTGGATGATGCTGGTGGCATAGTGTGCCCAGATAAAAAGCGGCAGACGATCCCAGGTCATGCCTGGGGCACGCATGCGGTGGATGGTCACAACGAAATTCAGGCCGGTCAGTATGGATGAGAATCCCGAGATGAAGATGGCGAGTCCCGCCTCGATCACTTTGGTATTACTGAAGGCAGTGCTGAAAGGTGTGTAAAAGGTCCAACCCGTATCTACGCCGCCGGTGAGCATGCAATGCAGCATCAGGATTCCGGCGATGATGTAGAGATACCAGCTCAGCAGGTTGATGCGCGGGAAAGCCAGGTCCCGAGCCCCGATCATCAGGGGCACGAGGAAATTTCCCAGCACCGCGGGGATGGAAGGAATCAGGAAGAAAAAAATCATGACCTGGCCGTGCATGGTGAAAAGCTTGTTGTAAGTATCGGCCTGCACCAGGTCGCCGACCGGAGTCAGCAGTTCCAGCCGGATGAGCAGCGCAAAAAAACCTCCGATGAAGAAGAAGAAAGTGATCGAGAGCAGATAGAGCAGCGCGATGCGTTTGTGGTCCGTGGTAAGCAGCCAGGACTTGATGCCGTATTCCTGGTTCAGGTAACTCTCGCGTTCCGCGGTGATTGCTGCGGTGGCCATTGCTATTGCACCTTTGGTTCCTGCGGCGTCGTGCCGGTTTGAACCACCACCGGCCCGCCCGCCGCTCCCGATGGGCTGCGGTTCAATGATTTCACGTATGCCACAAGCGCGTTCAGCTGCTCTTCACTCACCAGTCCCTGGAAAACCGGCATGATGGGCTTGAATCCGCTCACAATTTTCGCGCCCGGCGTCAAAATGGACTCGCGTATGTAGTTTTCATCGGCGACCACGGTCCGCCCGTCTTCCAGTTGCACCCGTTTGCCAAACAGCCCAACCAGTTCGGGGCCGCGGCCCTGGGTATCCGAACGGTGGCAAGTAGAGCAGCCGAGTTGCACAAACATGGTCTGCCCGCTCGAGGCCAGCGATCCTGCCGCGCCGCCCCCGCTGAGCCAGGCTTGGTACTGCGCCGGCTCCAGCACCACCACCTGCCCGATCATCCCCGAGTGCTGCGTGCCACAGTATTCGGCGCAGAACAGGTGATACGTGCCCGGCCGGGTGGGATGAAACCAGAGGGTCGTGTAGCGGCCGGGCAGAACATCCTGCTTGATCCGGAAGGCTGGAACATAAAAGCTGTGGATCACGTCCTGTGAAGTCAAAATCATCTTCACGTCGCGGCCCACGGGCACGTGCAGTTCGTTGATCTCGCGTTGTCCTTCTTCATGCTGGAGCTTCCACATCCACTGCTTGGCCACGACGTAGACTTCGGTCGCCCCTCGGGGTGGCGTCCGCTCCTTGAAGTAGATCACCGCGCCCCACACAAAGATAACCATGAAAATTCCCAGCGGGATGATCGACCAGGTCAGTTCCAACGCAGTGGAGCCCTCAATCTGCTCCGCCTCCACTCCTTTGCGGCGCCGGAATCGAACCGCAAATATCAGGATCATGGTGAAAATCGCCATGCTCATGAGCAGGGACAAGGCAACCAGGAAGATGTAGAGCGCGTCTACGCTCCCGGCCGTGGTCGAGGCTCGTGCGGGCCAAAGTGGAAAAGTGTCGAACATGGTCAGTCGTCAGTCGTCAGTCGTCGGGCGTCAGTCACCAGCATACGGCGCTTCATTTGGATCATCCCTCTGCATGCCGATTTGCTCCCGACCCTTGACGGATCAGCACGGTCACGAGTACGCCCAGCAGCAGTATGGTCACCAGTCCTGAAAGTTGCAGGACGCGCGAAATTATCGCTCCGTACTTACCGGTCGTTGGATCGTAGTGATAGCAGTACAACAGCACCTGGTCGGCCAAGTTGCCAATTTTGTTCTCCGAAGCCTGGATCAATCCCAGGCGCAAATCTTTGGGCGCGTACTCGACTCCGTAGTAGTACTGTGCGATCTTTCCCTCCGGCGTAAGGATTGCGATCGCCGTGGCATGTGCGAACTGCCCGGTCTTCGGGTCGTACTGATACTGGAAACCCGCGGCCTTGGTCAGGGCATCAATTGATTCCTGCGGACCGGTCAGGAAATGCCAGCCGCCGGCAGCCCCGGGGCGTCCGTAACGCTTCAGGAATTCGGCTTTCTTTTTCGTCGCCATGTCGGGAGTTTCGCGCGGATCGAAACTTACCGTCAGGACGTCGAATTCCTTTCCGACGTCGAATTTCAGCACTCGCAGCGCGCTCTCCAGACCGCTCAAGACCTCGCCGCATAGCATCGGACACTGGTAATAGACCAGGTTCAGAATCATCGGCTTCTTGCCGAAGTAGTCGCCCAGGCGAACGGGCTTGCCAGTTTCGTCGCGGAAAGTGAGATCCGGAGGTATCTGTTCATCCAGATGCTGCTCGATGCCCACGTTGGTCAATCCCGGCGGACGCACATTGGCCGGCGGCGACATCATGCCCTGGGTCATGCCCTGGCCCAAGGCGGATGGCGACATCAGCATCGCCATAAATGCGACCGCCAGAATCCGCTTCGAGTTGTTAGTTACGTCCGGCACTGCTTATCCTCTCAAGACGGGCGGAGTCAAGATGGGTGGAGCAGGCCTTCCGGCCTGCAACAAAAACCCCTCACTAAAGGGCTTCAGCCCGCGAGGTACCTCGGCGGCTAAAGCCGCCCCCGGCCCCGAGCTTGATGCAGCGCTAAAGCGCTGCTCCACCCAAAAGCGATGCTCCACCCAAAAATCCAGTACATGCTTTCCCTGCCCCAAATCATTTCCGCTTCGCTGGCACACCACTTGTATCCTGCCGACGTGCTGCTTCTTTCGCCCCGTTTACGACCGACGACGGAACCGCGCCCGTTTGCGCCCGGACGGGAAGCCCGCGCTGCGCCAGCAGTTGCATGGCACGGTCGATCGGAATGTGCACCACGCCGGCCGGCTGGTCCACCCAACCGTAACTGTGCAACGTCCTTTCCTCCTGCACACGGAAATCTTTGATCTCCAGCCGCTCGTTGCTTTCGAGACGCGGCTGCGGAAATTTCGTAATCTCTGCCGGTGCTACCAGGCGTGTGTCTGCCTGAGTTTGCTGCACCAGCGGATTCTGGGGCGGCTGGTGCCGGTTCTCCTGGGCGTCCAGATAGCTGTACATCCCCCGAAGGATGAAATAAACCAGCACGCAAATGGCAGTGAGCGTGGTCAGGAATATGAAGATCGGCTTGGGAGCCAGGTCTTCGCGCTCAAACTCCACTTCCTGGTTGTGTCCGTCGATGTGTGTGTCTTCACTCATGTGCCGGTTCCAGAACTTCAACTGCGAAAACGTCATAGGCAGGAACAAGTGGCATAGCACTCAAATTGCGGAAGAAGAACGCCAGCCAAAAGCCGCCCATGGCAATCGGGACCACCACGTCCAGCCATGTGACTTTGAACGTCACAGAAAAGTTAGGCTCGATAATCCAGAATAGGTCCACATAGCGCATCAATAACAGCCACGCCGCCAGCCACACCAGTTGCGTGACGTCACGCTTGAACGGACGCGAAAGCAACCGCACGAAGGGCACGGCGAAGTGGAACAGTACCAGGTAGAGCCCGACGTATCCCCAGCCGCCATTCAGCCGCCGCACATACCACGTAATCTCTTCCGGCAAGTTTCCCGCCCAGATGATGAGCCATTGCGAAAACGCGAAGTAGGCCCACACCATGATGAAGGCCAGCATGAATTTCCCATGATCGTGCACTTGCTCCGGCTTCAGCAATTCCGACATGGGCGGGTAGCGATAGAGAATTCGCTCCACCACCACGGCAAAGCAAAGCGCCGATAGCACCTGCCCAATCAGGAATGAGAGACCAAAGATGGTCGAAATCCAACTGGGATCGATCGACATGACCCAATCGATGGCTGCGAACGTAATGGTCAGTCCGTAGAGGATTATTCCCGGCCCGCTTAGGGCTTTGAAGCGATCGCTGTTGTCGCGCATCGGAGGATGGTCCTGTTCCGCCGACCACTTGGTCAGTAGGAACGAAAGCAGGTTCCAGACGACAAAGTAGATGACAGCACGGACAATAAATCCATTTACCGAAAGATAGGTTTTAGTGATCTCCTCCAGGTGTTCACGGAGATGAGCGTCTGCGATGGAATCAAGCGGTCTCGCCCAGATATACAGTTTGGGAAGCCCAGACAGAAGCGGGACAAACAATATCGTCATCAGCGGCACACAGCGCATGGCCGCGCCCAGGATTCTGCGGATGACCATCCCCCAGGCGCCCTTGGTCAAATGCCGTAGCATGAGAATGGCCATGGATCCTAAAGTCACGCCCAACCACGCCATAAAACCCAGCAGATAAGCGCGGAAGAACTCGTCTGGACGAACCCATGCGCCCAGTGCAGCGACAACTCCGAAAACCAGGCCCACCACCAGCGACCGCCGCTGGATCGTCTTCACCACCGGTGGCGCCATCAACTCCAGATTGTGCCTGGGAACCGCGCTCATTTCGGCTCCTCGTGTGCTGGCTTCGTTTCCACGACCGGCAAGGTCGCGCCCGAGCCCGGCTCCTGGAATTGTGGCGGCTCGGAGGGAACCGGTTGTCCCGCGGGCACGTCCGCGGTCGTGGCTCCCTGGCTCAGTTGCAGGGCGCGGATGTAGGCCACGATGGCCCAGCGGTCTCGCGGCGGGACCTGCGACGCATATTCGGGCATGGCGCCGAAACCGTTCGTCATCACGTCAAAGAGATATCCCAAAGGCGCCTTACGCAAACGTTCGATCTGATAGGAAGGCGGCCGGCGCGGGAAACCGCGCGCGGGAATTATGCCGTTGCCATCCCCCAGCCGGGAATGACAGGGAGCGCAAAAAATGTTGTAATGCTGCTGGCCGCGCTCCAATAGTTCTTCGGTGACCGGAAAGGGCATGTAGTCTCCGGGATTGTCGCCAATCTTTCCAGTGTACAAATAGCTGTCTTCGCGCAACTGCCCGCGGGCGACGGTGCCCTCGACCGGCGGCCGCTCCGAGCGCAGGTCGGCATAAAAGTCACTCTCGGCCAGAGGCTTGAGCTTGGGCTGGTCGTGCATATCCTGACGGCACCCCGCAAGCGCCAGCAGGGCCGCCAGCAGCGCGAGATTCAATGTAGGCGCGAGCGTCCTCGCGCGTGCGGCGCCCGGCCAGCCAAACGGGTCAGCCGCTGCACGAGCGAGGACGCTCGCGCCTACATCGATCTTGCGGTGCTTCTTAATCCGGCACCTCCGAAATCGACCGCGGCCCCAGGCTTTCCAGAAAACGCCGGACCTCCAGAGGCTTGTACTTGGGATCGGACGAAAATACGATCAGGAAAAATCTGTCCTTGGTTGCAGCAGCAAAGCGCGGCACGTTGAATACGGGATGGTAGGGCATGGGTAGCCCGTTGAGCGCCAGCATGCCCAACACGGCCGAGATGCCAGCGAACAGAATGGTCATCTCAAAAGTCACCACGATAAACGCCGGCCATGAGTGATAGGGTTTGCCGCCCACATTCACCGGGTAACTGACCACCGAAATCCAGTACTGCATGAGATAGCCGGTCAGGCCTCCGATCAAACCGCCGATCAGCACTACCAGGGGCACCTCGTCATGATGGAAGCCTACCGCTTCCGCCAGGCCCTCGACTGGAAACGGGCTATAGGCATCGATTCTCTCGTAACCCGCTTTCCGCGTCCGATTGGCCGCATCCAGCAGAGTGTGGACGGAATCGAACTCGGCCATGATCCCGTAGATCCCGGTGCGCTTCATTCTTTGACCTCCGCCTCGGGCAGAAGGGTCCGCATTTCAAAGATCGAAATCATGGGCAGAATACGCACGAACAGGAACATAGCGGATAGGAACAGTCCTATGGTTCCCACGTAAGTCATCCAGTCCCAGCGAGTGGGGTAGTACATTCCCCAGGAAGAGGTCAGGAAATCACGGTGCAGGCTGACCACCACAATAATGAACCGCTCCAGCCACATGCCCACCAGTACCACGCCGGAAATCAGGAAGAGCCATACCGGGCTGGTGCGGAGTTTCGGAATCCACAGCACCTGCGGGATCACGATGTTGCAGATCAGCAGCATGTAGTAGAGAGGCGCGTAAGGTCCGTGCAGGCGATTCCACAGCAGGAAGGCATCGTAGCGGTTCCCCCCGTACCATCCCATGAAGGCTTCGACCACATAGCCATAGGCCACGATCAGGCCGGTAGCCAGCATTACCTTCGCCGCGTTCTGCAAGTGGCGTTCGGTAATGAAATCCTCGAGGTTGTAAACCTTGCGAATAGGGATGGCTAGCATCAGCACCATGGCGAAGCCGGAGTAGATCGCGCCCGCCACGAAGTACGGCGGAAAGATAGTGGTATGCCAGCCGGGCACGATGCCCACAGCGAAATCAAAACTGACTACCGTGTGAACCGAAAGTACCAGCGGCGTGGCCAGTCCCGCGAGCAGGAGGTAAGCCGTCTCGTAGCGGTGCCAGTGCCGGGCCGAACCGCGCCAGCCCATGGCCAGCATGCCGTAGATGATCTTCTTCCATCGCTCTTCGGATCGGTCGCGCAAGGTGGCCAGATCGGGAATCAGTCCGATGAACCAGAACAGAGCTGAGATGGTGGCATATGTCGAGACCGCAAAAACGTCCCACACCAGCGGGCTGCGGAATTGCGGCCACACCTTCATGGTATTGGGATAAGGAAAGAGCCAGTAGGCCAGCCAGGGCCTGCCCACGTGAATCAGAGGGAAAATACCCGCGCTGGCCACGGCAAACAACGTCATGGCCTCGGCAAAACGGTTGATCGAGTTGCGCCACGACTGCCGCAACAGCAACAGGATGGCGGAAATCAGGGTGCCTGCGTGCCCGATTCCGATCCACCATACGAAGTTGACGATGGCGAATCCCCAGCCGATGGGGACGTTCACGCCCCAGATGCCGATGCCGCGGACAAACAGGTAGCCGATGGCAAACAACAGCATCATGGTGAGCAGGAACATGACGCCAAAACCGACGAACCACGCATTGGACGTGGGACGAGTCAGCACAATCGAGCTGATCTTGTCCGTGACCGAGCCAAAGGTATGCCCAGGTTCGATGACCGGCGCCGATTTTGTTGGTTCGTCCATGATTAGCGATTAACGACTAACGACTAACGATTAACGCGCCCTCTCTAACCTTCCATTTCAGGGTTCGGGTTGCGAATGTCGGCCAGGTACGTAGTCCGGGGCCGCGTGTTCAGGTCCGCCAACAGACTGTAGTTCCGTGCCTGCGCCTTCAATTTTGAAACCTGGCTGTTGGGATCGTTGATGTTCCCGAAAACAATGGCGTTTGCCGGACACGACTGCTGGCACGCGGTCTGCAACTCGCCGTCCTGAATTTTTCGGCCCTCACGTTCTGAATCAATCCGGTGCTGGGTAATGCGCTGAATGCAGTACGTACACTTTTCCATCACGCCGCGGCTGCGCACGCTGACGTCCGGATTGCGCATCATTTTGTACTGCGGCGTGTCCCAGTCCTGGAACAGCAGGAAGTTGAAGCGACGTACCTTGTACGGACAGTTATCCGAGCAGTAGCGCGTGCCCACGCAGCGGTTGTAGACCATGTCATTCAGGCCTTCGCTGCTGTGGACGGTCGCGCCCACCGGGCAGACCACCTCGCAGGGCGCGTTTTCACACTGCATGCATGGCACTGGCTGGAAGTAAGCCTTGGGATTATCCCGATCACCCTGATAGTAGGAGTCCACCCGCAGCCAGTGCATGTGCCGTCCCCGGACCGTCTGCTCCTTACCCACAATCGGGATATTGTTCTCCGACTGGCAGGCGACAATACAGTTGTTGCAGCCCACGCAGGCATTCATGTCTATGGTCATACCCCAGGCGTAAGGCTGGCTGGCATAGGGATAGGGCTTGTATAAAGTCAGTTCCTCTGGCGGCTGTTCCTCTTTCGCGAAATCCGGTTCCTTGTGGTACTC
>JBGQIG010000065.1:0-11168 GCA_041498365.1 Terriglobia bacterium
GGACGGGTTGGAAAGCAAGGTTACGGCATCGGCAAGGACGGCCGCTGCGGCATGGTTGATATCGCCGGCATTCTGATTGCCCCAGAAAGGATCGCCAGCGTTGGAATTATAGTTTCCCCAAATATAGACAGGGTTCTCGGACGCCACCGTGAAGCCGCCCAGGCCCTGGCTCGGAGCGCCCGGAACAGGCAGGTTGTTCAGACCTCCATCGATCAGCCTTAACACGTGGCGAGCGCCGGTAACGATGTTCTGCCGCCCACGATTCAGGCAGTCGACCGCTTGATAAGGGTTGTTGACGGTCGCACCTGCGGCGAGTCCAAAACCGTACCCCACATTGGCCGCGCCCCAGTTGTCCCTCTGGCCGTTCTGGTCAACGTCTTCGGGTGAGAAGTTGTAATACGAAAGCGGCTCGAGAGCGTTATCCGGTGTACCCGTGGCTGAGTTGCGGTTGATCACATCTTCAAATCCGTATTCTCCCGTCGTGACATTTGCGACAGGAACCGCATTCGGATCGGGGATCATGCCGCGACGGTCGGAGAAGTACAGCAGGTAACCGTTCTGGCTGGTGTTCTCCACCAATGGTCCGCTGCCTCCACCGTTTCCCAGTATCCACCTCTGTAAGTTGCCCACATCGAGCTCGACGGCATTCATGATGCCGTTGACATAACACTGTGTGCCCGCAAGCGGGGTACCGACGAGAGAGTCGCGGGGAAAACCCTCGCGCGGATCGTAGAAGTTGATGGGGTACCA
Organism: Terriglobia bacterium; assembly: GCA_041498365.1. Lineage (GTDB taxonomy): Bacteria > Acidobacteriota > Terriglobia > Terriglobales > Acidobacteriaceae > JAIQFF01. The sequence goes on from JBGQIG010000065.1 coordinate 751, forward strand.
ACTGAAGCGACTGGAGGTTGCCAGGGTCCCGCCGTCGGTGAGGTTGTTGGGAGCGTCAAGCACCGCGTCCGTCGCAACGCCATTTGCATTGCGATCGGCCCGTTCCTGAAAAATCAGGATCGCGTTCGGGTGCACTCCGTTTGTGGCCGGCGCCGTCGGCGGCACGAGGTCACGCGCGAATCCCCGAGCCAGCCACTCGTTAGTGACGCCAGTCCAAATTCCGGCCGCATTCCTGTATTCGACGCGCAACCAGCCATCCACCAGGCTCCAAGGGTTACACCCGAAGCCATTGCCTCCCGTCGGTCCCACCCAGGCCAGGTCCTTAGTCCCGGTGTTGGCCATGTTGGAGGTAGTGGCCATGGCGAACGAAGTGGGTGCTCCGAACCCGGTCACCACTACCTGGCGTCCGGTTGCAGGCGGACATGCCGCTCCGCCCCGGTTCTGCAAATCGACATCCTGGCCGTCGCCGATCAAGCCCCGCTCGGGATGCAAATCCAGCTGGGTATTTGCCAGCAGGACCCTGATATTGGCCTTGTTGTACTCGCGCGACGATCCAACCGCGGAGCCAGGTAATTCCGCAGGATCGATGGTCTTGCGGATGATCTGAATCTGGTCCTTCGAGCCATTCGCGCCCTGAACGAAAGGAAGAGTCAAGGGTTGGACGGTCAAGGACGTACCGTTACCGATAAAACTCTTGAACGTCTGGGTTGAAGTATTCGTCCAGGTTGCGACGTTGGTCTGCGTGCCGGTGTTCGGGATTCCACCGCTCCAGCTCGCAAGCGGCACAGTAAATTTCACACAATTGGGACTCGTGATGGCGACGGGGACGGTCCCGTCGCAGCCGCCCGTCTGCTTGAGTACATACACGTCCCCGGTGTAGTTCGCGCCTCCAGGGAAATTATTCGCCAGCCGGTCGCGAATTATCTCGTTCACCGCAGTAACCTTGTCGTCAAGAACCAGCGAGGCTCCATTGCCTTCAGCCAGAAACAGGTTGCCGTTGGTATGCACCCGGCCTTGAAAGCTGAAATTAGGGCCAGCGAAGTAGCTCAAATCGCTATCGGAAAAAACTCCGAATTGGAAGACCGGGATGAGCGCCACTTCCACGCCGCGCGTCATGTTCACCGACGCGCCACTCGGCCGCGTGGCGCTTACCTTGAGCGTCAGCGGAATGATCTGGGCCTTGAGTCCGGCGTTGTTCCCCGAACTGACGACGCTGATCCTGCTTTGCGGATTGCCGTTGGCATCCGGGGTCCAGGTGATGCTCTCCTGGTAATTCATGGCGCCGATCATGGCGCTGGTTGGCGGACTGTTCGTCAGGTTGGTGATTTGCGCCGGAGAGGGGGACTGTTGCTGCTGATAGAGTGCCGCCAGATTCGCCGTAAGCAACTCCATTCCGGATTCCGCGCCGTAGTATGCCTGGTTGGTCTCCAGGTCATTGTTCCCAGCCTGGCCGGCGCCCTGGACCATAAACAGAAGGCTGACAGCGATGGCGGACAACAGCGCGAGCACCAGCAGAGCGGCGATAAGAGTAAAACCCCGTGATCGGCCCTTAACCCTACGCATAGTGATAATCTCCTGAACTCTCGTTTCTCTCCTCAAATGACACTCTCTTTAGTAGCGATCTTTAATAGCGATCTTTGAAGGACAAGCTGCGCGTGCTCACGGAAGTCGTCAGGACCGTACTCCTGGACTTGTTTCCGTATGAGGTAAGCGTCTGTCCCATGACCCGAATGTTCACTTTATGGATCTGGCTGGGGGAGAAAGGGGGCAGCAGGGGATTGGCGATGGCGGAGCAGTTCGGACCGTTGGTGCCATCACACACGTCATAAGTGACTTGCAACCCGATGATATTGTCGGCGACGGGCTGCGGCGCCTGTCCGTTGACTTGACGCATCAGCCGGGGCGGCTGTCCCGTGGCCGCGGCGGGAACTTCAATGAAATAAGTAATCGCCCATATCCGGGTCCCGACCGGAGCGCCGCCGGGGATCAGGTACTTGATGTTTCCGTTGGCTGCGCCCGACTGGTTCATCTTCAGCGGGTCCCCGTCGGCGAATCTGATATCCGTACTGCCCGCTGCAGCAGGCGTGATACCTGTGACTTCACCTACCGCGGAGCCCCTGGCATTATTCAGCAAGATCAGGTCGCCCACTTGAATTCCCGTGGCAGACTGGATGGCGGGAAAGCCCGCCGGCGGAACCGCAGGAGGCTTAAAGTTGACCAGGTCCCCGTTGGGGTTGGCGGCGGGAAACGTGGCGGTGTACTGATTGAGCGGGAACGCGTAATCGTTATAGATGACTGTAATAGCGTCAGATCCAGCGCCCGTGGCCGTGATGATGACCGGCCCGCCAGATTCCAGGCCGTTGCCCGGACCGGGAATGATGCCCCACATATAGTTAGCGGGATAAGTGTTGTTTGCCAGCCAGGACCGGCCGGGATCCACAGCAAAGAAGGAAGCCACCGAGCCGGCGCCGAACGGCAATGCCAGACCCGATGGAGGCAGGCCGGAACCCGCCATGCTCACGTCCTTCGCCACCAGGTTCAGCGTAGCGCGAGCGTTCTGCTGCATCTCCGACGACTGTGAGACCAGGATCGTCGCATCCATGCCGCTCTTGAACAACTGCGTGGTCGCACCCAGGACGATCAAGCCCAAAGCCATAGCGATCAGCAATTCGATCAGACTGAAGCCGCGAGCTTTATGTTCAGTTGGTCGCATGTCTCTCCTCATCACCGGTACGACGAAATTAGAGCCTGCACCTGGTAGTTCCGGAACCAGCCCTGCGGGGTCGGGTAACGCACAGTGACGATAATCTGGCGTACGTTCGGGTTACCGGGCACGTTAGCAATTTGAATCTGCCGGGTAAAATTGCCCAGATCTATCAGCACGTCCTGGGGGGTGTTGGTGATCACTCCACTCTTGCCCGGCAGTCGAATGGGGGCGGCAGGAACATCGTCCGGGGTGCCGTCCAGGCCGTCGTTGCCCGGATCCGTCATGGGAGTAAAGCCCACCTTAAAAATCCCGGCTCCAGCACCTTGATTCTGGATCTGGGCAAACGTGATCTGACTGGTTTGGCGTGCCGTGAAGATGCTCTCCATAGCCTCCGCCGCTTTTTGGCGGGCGATGCTGTCATTTTGTACCGAGGTAGTGTTGCCGATGGCGAGGGCAAAGGTCGCCAGTACCGCCAGCAGCCCAATCATCAACACCACGATGGCGATGAGGGTTTCGAGCAGCGCGAACCCGCGTTGCTTACGTTCCTCTGCGGTCAGCATGAGCTTGCGTGTGGTCATTGTTGGAACCATTTGGGCGCTGGTCCGTTCCGAAGCAGGCGCCATCCTCGGATTCTGCCCGTCGCTCCATAGAGAGTGACAGCGTGTGTGCTGTACAAGTCTCCAGTACGGGCGACGTACAGAATCCCGTTGTTTAGATTTCCGTTAACGTCATGTGCTGAACCATCCGGCATGAACATGACCTGGTTTGTTATCGCGCCAGCCACGCCTCGGTCGAAGTCGATGGCGGCAGTTGCGTTTCCAAACCCGTCCGGCACGGTCGCCGGAGTATTGGGCAGTCCGGCCAAGGTCTGGAACAGCATGTCATTAGGCAACCCGGTTGCGGAGATCTGCCTTGCTGCGGAGAGAGCCGTCCCGGCATCCCAGCGGAACACCTGGATACTCGACGCGGTTGGCGCACCCATCGGCGTGAGAGCACCAAGGGGGGCGGCCACCCCGAAGCACACGATGTATTGCTTGCGTTCCGCAATCGCGCGCTGGCGAGCCACCCGAAGCGGCATCATCGCGGCTTCAAAAGCCTGATTTGCCCGGGCATCCCTCAGGGCCGGCTGCAGGGACATGAAGGTCATCCCACCCACGATCAACATCAAGGCGGTAACGATCATCATTTCAAGCAGACTGAAGCCGCGGGCGCCGTATTTCCCCGCTGAACTGCCATGCAAAAATTCTGTCTTGCGATAGCCCTGCATTCGCGATCCACCCTCCATTCGCCGCCACGCTTAGGCGGACGACCTTGGCCACAGTTCTTGGGAGAGGATGACCGGAAGTGGGGAACTCCCGTGCAACAATTATCCTAGGATCAGTTTGTACTCTCGTCAAAGCACGAGAGTCATTCAAAAGTCGGGCTTTATCCCTACTTTAGTAAGTAACTTTCCACTTGGTTACTGAAGTATCGGACTGGGTTCGGCAGGACTTGTCGCTGTAACTCACACTCAGGTCGAGTGTGTAACGAAGACTTGTTCGATATCCCGAAATTTTTCTCGCGCTGACCACTCACGAGTTGCGCGTCGCTGGTGACCGATGGCGATTGTACTTTCGTGCGCGGCACGGTCCCGGAAATCGGGGAGAAGTGGAAGCGCGCGATGGAGAATCGGGAGTGGAACTTTGGCGGAATCGTCGATGTTGACACCCGCAGCTTGCACAAGCTCCCGAATATCCATGCAGTAGGTGACACAGAGACTGATGATCTTGGCCAGGTGGCGCGGCAGCCGGCCCATGGCCTCGTAATCGGAAAGCAAACCCAACGAGATGGCATAGTCACGATTTCCGAGCAGGTGGGCGATGGCGCCAGTGATCCGGTGCGCCGCCCGGAATGTCAAACCGGTGCGGCCGCGCGAGACTCGAAGCAAGTCCGAAAACGTCATTCTCTCCGTGCCGTGAGGTTGCGGGAGGAACTGGTCAATTGTCATCGACCGGGTTCTGGGCTGGGGCTGCACAGGGTTCAGCGGACGGCGTTCTATGTCCACCAACCCGAGAATCCGTGCTTCGGTCGGCAAGCGCAGTGGCCAGCTTCCCCAAGGAGGGCGACTTGGCAGCAAGACAACCTGCCGGTCGTCAATCCATCTCACATGGCAGCAGGTCAGCCCGCTGGGCTGCTCTACCAGCCAAAGGGGATTGCCCAGGGAAGCACTTTCTGGACCACGCAGGCGGGCAGGATAGCATCGATCGACACGCACAACACTGCCGGATACTAGCGTTGGGCAAAGCAGGGCATCACTGCTGCCGATCTTGGCAAACAGGTAGCGTCCACTGCCTGGCCGGCACGGCACTCCCGGTTGAGGGCTTATGGATGAATCGCAAGTTACTTCATGGACGTTGGAACGCGGCACCGAGTAAGCAGGGCCAAATTCGATGGGCGTGATCAGAACGGTACGTTCTGCATGCAGTTGCATTTGTAGGCGAGGAATCTGGTGCAGGTCAAATCCACATATTTGCATCCAATCTACGAAGCGGTAACCGGTACTTTCGCTCAGTGCCACAATCTGACAAACATGTGGCGTAACTCCGCTTCTCAGCTTGTAGAGGAACGTGGGCGGAATGAAATAAGGTGATCTATTTCCGTAACGCTTGCCAGTGACTGCTGAAAGCTGGGCCACAGTAAGCCCGGTCTGGTTCAAAATACTTCTGATGCTCTCGACCCGAGTCGGCCACCCGCACTGAGGTGCAGCATCTTCGCCGGTTTTGTTCTGGCGAAAAGCGGGTCCCGCGCGAGGTATTCGAAACAAACCGCGCACCGCGGCGCAAGCGCTCATTCATCGATACTAGCCTGACTGCTTATCGATCGGCGGGGACAGGTAGCTGGCTCTTTTGGTGCACTGTCTCTCGCCGCTCAAAGATTGTTTGTGTGGTCGCCGGCACGTCGCTCATTTCCTTCCCGGGAACGGCGAACACCATGTCAAGACTTATCTGCTTTTCCGGGGCCGCTCTTTCAACGCGATGTTCGCGACAGAACAACCAGTAATGAAGCTCCAATGTTCAGCACCCCCAGCAACATGCCCCAGACACCATAGGAGCCCAGTGGGTCCACCGGCCTGCCAAGCGTGCGCCACAACTTCGACGAATCCAATGCCGCCCATAGCGAGACCAATGCCCAAGCCGCCCAATAAATCACCGGAACCCTGGAGAGCCGTAAGTGTTGAGAGGCCGACTCAGGACTGATTGCAAGAAAAAGAACCGCGCACGGAACCAACACCAACAGCACTAATACCACCAGACTTGCGGTCGCCGCCGCTCGGGGCAACAGGGGAGAGCTTTTCGTGAGCGTCATACTTGATTCGACAAAGCGAAATGAGCGTTCAGCATAATTTTCACAATGTCTTGAATTGAGAATCGGATAGTTTTCGTCGGTTGACCGACGAAATGAATAGACACGCCACACCCCATCTATGGGTCCTGGGAGCCTTCCAGGGAGTGTCTTACAGGGGCGAAGTGAGGCAGAATGCGCCGTCCCAATCTGGAACTGAGCGTGATTGAGCGTGGCATTGATTGTCGGTAGACCGACGGCGATAAATCTGGATCGTGCGTTTTTCGAACACTTCAAAAGTCTCAATTCAGAAAAAGTATGGTGTCTCCGACGTGGGCACTCTATCCCAGGAGGGAATTTTCTCATGAAGAAGATGGTTCATCTGATGCTTGTAACTCTGCTGCTGTTAGGGGCTGTGTCAACTTCGTCTTTCGCGGATGGAGGAGCTCCGACTCCCATGTGCGCGCCCGGCCATTGCCCCGGGAGATAGGCTTCTGGCGTAGCTGGTAATGCTCTGATTTGTTCTTGTGGGTCGCCCGGATTGCGAGTAGCCTGCCGGTGCGGCCCATGAGCCTTCCGCGCCTGATATCGTCTGCCCTATGGCTTATCCCGATCGCCCTCCAGGCGGCCATAGCCTTTGTCATGCTTCGGCGCTGCCTGTTCAAGGCGTTCCCCATCTTCTTTTCCTATACTGCTTTCATCGTTGCCCGTGATTTCATCCTCTTGCTCTTGCCATTCACCGGAAACTTGTACTCCACGGTTTTCTGGTGGGGAGAGGCGGCTGCGATCTTGCTCAGCCTGGGAGTCATTCTTGAAGTACTCTGGCATCTGATCCGGCCGTACCCGTTTTTGCGATTTGTATTCAAACTAGTCTGGGCTGCGGCATTCGTTGCAACCGCCGTCGCACTTGCTCTGCTCCGCGCCGGTCCCTGGAGCTCCGATCAGTTGCTGGAGTCGATCATCTTTATGGAGCGATCAGCGCGCGTGTTGCAGGTAGGCTTGCTGATCGTGCTGATTTCCCTCATGTCCCGTCTCGGCTTGACCTGGCAACACTACTCCCTCGGCATCGCCGCTGGCTTCGGGATTTACTCGGCGCTGGATCTCGTTCTGCTGGAGCTTCGGGCCCACTTACACGCCGTAACAGACACAGCCTTTGTGTTAATGAGGTCCGCGGCATATAATCTCGCCGTCGTGATCTGGGCCTTTTATTTCTTCCGGCCGCAAAGCCTGAAGCCGGTCGGAGGTCTCCCCGGTACCGACGTAGCGAATTGGAACGATGCCTTGACTGAGCTGGTTAACAAATGGTATCGACGCTAACAATTCTGTTTGCCAGTGTGTTGTCCTTGGTTCTGGTCTGGGCGATTCTTCGTCCGGGGCTGCCGCAAGTCCGGAGTCTGGAGGACTGGGAAGCGAACAAACACGAAGTCGATCTCGACGCATTTCAGATTCTTCTCGATTCCACCGAAGAACAATATCTCCGCGAGTCACTCCCCCCGAGTGAATTCAGGTTTTTTCAGAAACGGCGCCTGGCTCTGGCGCTGCGTTCGCTGGAGTTGGTGGGAAAGAACGCCGCCATGTTGATGAAACTGGGGCAACTGGCGAGAGGGGAAGCAAATCCAAGGTTGGCGAAAGAAGCCGAGGAATTGATCTATGGTGCGCTTCGCCTTCGTGTAAACTTGCTGTACGCACAGCCTTACTTGTGGTTGAAGTGGCTGTTTCCTGGGTGGACGTTGTCGGTTCCGGCCTTTGAAGTGCCGTATGAGGAATTGCTCCACTACCTCAGCCGGGTCCGGCAACAACGGCAGTGGGATCGCAAGCAGACTTTGACAGCAACTTAGGCTTCACCTCTGTACGGGTGGAGCGTCCCCACTGCGGTTCGCTGAATTTCTGTTCTTATCCAATGAAAGTCTGACGTTTGGCGTAAGTAGGAGGAAATTTCTCTTTCAGCCCCAACCGGGCATTTCCGTGGTCTTGGCGATCGCTTCCGTGAATCCGCGAGCTGCCGGGTCGAGCTTGGAGAGTACGGGTTACGAACATGAACTCGGGTAAATGGATTCGGGAACTGCGCGAAGAACGATTCGTTAAGTCCAGCGACATTGAACGTATCACCCGGTCGATCGCCGGCATCAAGGGCAATGCCGATTTCTATGTTTCGCACTCTACCTTGGCCGATATCGAAACCGGATCGGTTCCGAGCATTCACAAGCTCTTTAGCCTGGCGGCATGTCTCAAAGTCTCCCTGGATGAACTCCTGCTGGTGTTTGGGATTGACTCCAATGAAGTAAGGCAATATGCCGGCCAGCTTGAAACTGGCTCGCCTCGCGCGGAGACTATGGAAGTACGCGAGCCTTCGTTCCGCTTCCAACTCAACTTTGACACCAACTTCAGCAATCACGAAACCAGCCTGCTCAAGTTAGATCCGCAGGAGCTGGCGGCCTTGCCGCCTGCTCTGCGCAAGCGGCTGGATGCCAGACGATACCGCTACGCTGTGGTCGGCCTGAAAGACGACACCATGGGCGAGTTGATTCCCCCTGGCTCTTTAGTCGAAGTGGACGTCATGCAAAATGCGGTGCAGGTATTCGACTGGAGGACCATCCGCGAACGCCCGGTTTATCTGGTTTGGCACACCGACGGACACAGTTGTTGCTGGTGTCAGATGGAAGGGAAAGAACTGACTTTGCTGCCTTACCCGCTCTCGCGCCAGCCGGTGAGACGCTTCAAGGTACCGCGAGAGGCTTCGGTCATCGGCCGTGTGATCAATGCCTGGCTTCCCTTTGAGCAATTACCCAGCACCGGCGCAACTCACTAGGAATGCTGCAGCTCAGGTATTTGCCTCCCAAGAATTTCCAGTGCGATCCCGACGTTCAGAACGAACAGGTCTGACGATATCGGGAGCGCTCCCAGCGGAACGGTTGCCCGGTAGGCCTGTAAAGACCTCCAGGTCTTTAGCACCGTGAGGGTTTCACCCCGGGTGTAGCGGATGTATTCCTGCAACTGCGTCACATACTCCGGCAGGCGCGTGGTCAGCAGGCGGCGAAATACCTGCTCATGACAAACCCGCAAGGCCCGGTCTGCCGCATCCACTCCCTTCTGCTGCGAGAGTTCAGGATGCAGATACACTCCGCTGTTGCAATCTCGAAGCGATGCCAGGTAGACCATTCGCGTAAGGTCGTTAGGCAGGTTCTGAAGCACCGTTTCGCTGATATAAGAAGCAAGACTGTCGGGATCGGATGCGTCTTTCACCCCGGCGGCGGGTAAAACTGCCGGGGGCAATAATTCAGGGCACAAAAATTCAACGGATGTATCGGAACCTAGTCGTCTCCGTTCCGGTGGGATGCCCATGGGCCGCCTCTTCCCCGCAATTGTACTCTGGCGGCTTGAGCTTTCAAGCCTGGATTGCGAAGTCCCCTGCCGGTTGATCAGCGTTGGTTAAAACACCCGGATGCTGGTTCTACATGTGCACATGCGGGCTCTGTCCGGGATTCTTGCGGCGCGGAGGAGGTGGCCCCTTGATCACCTTGACTTCGAATTGTATCGGCAGCTTCCTGGGGGGATAGCAGGCGGCATTGTCGCAAGCCTGATATTTCAGTTCGCCGCGAATCATGTACTTGGTGGGAACTACGCCGGCCAGCGGACGCACCTGTACCGTGACCGGAAACTCCCCGGTATAAACGCTCAATTTGTCCTCCGGCGCAAACGCGAAACTCATCTCTTCGCCCGCCGGGTAGCTGACTCTCCCGATGACAATGTCAGTGGGAGGGTTCAGCTTGAGCGCGGTCGGAATGAGGAATTCCGACTTGGGCTTGTTGGAGTTCACGTGAAATCCCGACCCCACCCGAAAGCGCAGGTTCACTGTATTCGGCTTGCCCCGGGTAACCGTAACAATGGGGGAAGGGGTCATGGATACGGACGGAGTTTTTCTTCCTGGAATGCCCTGGTTAGCCGGGATTTCCTGCGCGGCCGCCAGTGTGGCGAGGAAGGCCAACGCAGACGCGACCTTTTGCAGCGTGAACATCAGGAGAATGGTAGAAGGGTTTGCGCTTGCCGGCTACATTACCTTTGCGCCTGTACCGGTTGAACCTCGGCCAGGGTCTTCTTGATACTGTCCTCGATTTCGCCTCGACCCTTGAGACCGAAAACTTTGTCTACTACCTTGCCATCGCGGCCGATGTAAAAGGTTGCAGGCAGGAACTGCACGCCGCCATAGGCGTCCCCCACGGCTTCCTTGCCCACCAGGATGGGATAATTTACGCCCAGGTCATGAGCGAACTCGCCGATCTCCTTGGGGCTGGCGTCGTCCATGGCAATGCCCAGGATCTGCAATCCCTGCGGCCCGTACTGCTTCTGCAGCTCCGCAAACCAGGGCATCTCGATCTTGCAGGGCTGGCAC
>JBGQIG010000066.1:0-10996 GCA_041498365.1 Terriglobia bacterium
AGTCGAGATCGGCCACCAGCACCTCGTCCTTGTCCCGGCTGGCCTGGGCGAGGATCTTCCCCCGTGGATCGCAGAAATAACTCTTGCCGTAGAACTGGCCAATGCTCCAGGGCTTCTCTTCGCCAACCCGGTTGATGGCGCCCACGAAATAGCCATTGGCCACGGCATGAGCGGGCTGTTCCAGTTCCCATAAGTACTCGGAAAGGCCGGCCACCGTGGCCGAGGGATTAAAAACGATTTCCGCGCCATTCAATCCCAGGGCGCGCGCTCCCTCGGGAAAGTGCCGGTCGTAGCAGATGTACACGCCGACCTTGGCATGCTTGGTGGAGAAAACGGGATAGCCCAGATCGCCGGGTGTGAAGTAAAACTTTTCCCAGAAGCCAGGATGACAGTGGGGAATGTGGTGCTTGCGATATTTCCCCAGGTAGCGTCCGTCGGCGTCGAGAACCGCGGCAGTGTTGAAGTAGAGGCCGGGCAGCTCCTGTTCGTACACCGGAACGATGATCGCTATGTGGTGCCGGGCGGCAAGTTCCTGCATCTGGCGGACTGTGGGGCCGTCCGGGACAGGTTCCGCCAGCTCGTACCAGCGGGCATCCTGCTCGGCGCAGAAGTAGGGACCATAAAACAATTCTTGCAGGCACAGAATTTGGACCTGCTGTCGCGCCGCCTGCTCAATCAACTCCACATGCTTTTTCACCATCGCTTCCCGGATCTCGGCGAGCGAGTGATCGGGACCAAGGACATTGCGCGCCTGAATCAGGCCACAGCGAACGATTCGTGACATCGGGGAACACCTCGGCGTGCGAAAAACTATAGCAGAACTGGATGCTCCCAGGTCCGTGCGTCCTTGTAGCGGAGTCATCCTGAACGCCGTTAAGGATGACGCCTCGCGCCAACCGCCAATTGCCCAAGGCCCACTACCAGGCGTTGAACGGCAACCTCCGCCCCGCCGGAAATAACTTTGTGCCGGCTCTCTCTGGCCGGACGTATAATCGTGCCAATCAGTCACTGGGGGCTTGCGATGACCTACCGCCTCACTTTCTGTACGTTTCTCACCCTTACCTTGACCCTTTTTGCTAGTGCCCAGGGCACCAAATCCCCCAGCCGTGGCACGGGTTCTACGACCCCAAAAAACCCGGTTCCGATGCAGCCCAACATGAACATACCCGATACCTCCACGGGACAAAGGGCTTTCATTTCTGGCAGGGTGGTTCTGGACGATGGCAGCATGCTCACTGAGTCGGCCGCGATTCAGACCATCTGTCGAGGCCGCAAACAAACCGTGGCCCACACCGACTCCCATGGCAGCTTCAGTTTCGAATTTGGTGACCGAACGTCGGCCGCGGCGGCCGGCATTAGCTCAGCGGACGTGGACTCATCCTGGGGCCCGTCAAACGGTCGTCGTTCGGCCCAGCGTGACTGGCGCGATTGTGAGGTGCTGGCTGAACTTCCAGGGTTTATGTCGCAAACGATCGATTTGAACACCAAGATGTCGACCTTCGAAAGCGCCGATATCGGTCGGGTCGTGCTGCACCGGATTGGCCATGTCGAAGGCTTGACCATTAGCGTCACCAGCGCGCTTGCGCCCAGGGACGCGCAGAAAGCCTTTGAGAAAGGACGTGAGAAAGGAAGCAAGCAGAAATGGGATGAGGCTCGGCCATTGTTTGAGAAGGCGGTCCAGATTTATCCCAGATATGCGGTCGCCTGGTTTGAGCTGGGCGTTATCCAACTGCGCCAGCACCAGGATGAACAAGCCCGCAATTCGTTTGAGCAGTCCAAGACAGCGGATCCGAAATACGTGAACCCCTACCGTGGTCTGGCGGAATTGGAAACCCAGCAATCACACTGGCAGGCGCTGGTGGACGTCACTGACCAGCTACTGGCGCTGAATCCGGCGAGTTTCCCCGACGCCTGGCTCCGCAATGCGCTGGGCAATTATTATCTGCACAACTTCGCGGCTGCGGAGAAGAGTGCGCGCCAGGGAATGAAACTGGACGAAGGCCACAAGATTCCCAAGCTGGAATATTTGCTGGGCGTCATTCTGGTGCAAAAGCATGAGTACCAGGAAGCGACGGCGCACATCCAGAACTATCTCCACGGGGCCACGCAGCCCTCAGATATAGAGGAAGCCCAGAAAGTATTGGCCGAGATCACCAAAGTCTCAGCCTCGGTCAGCACTCCTGTAAGCGACGAGAAGAAGTAGGACGCCGGCGCCAGTCAAAACGCCACTGCCCAATCTGTCACCTCGCCCCTGCTGTTTTCCCATTTCGGTCCGTCCCGAAACCGCTTCGTGATGTCCCAAAATCATTACTCGGAAGGCCCAAAGTCACAGCTTGGCTCCGCCGTGGACTGCTAAAATCGGTGTTGGGAGTAATGATGCGCAGTATCTACCAGTACGCGTTCGCCTATGTGCTCATGGTCGCAGGAGTCACATTTTCTTTGTGTGCCGCAGCTCCGGCAAGGCCTGTAGCCACGGTTCGCAGCGTCACGGTAACCAGCAGCAGCAGCGGCATCGACGTCGAAATTGAAGCCAGTCAAGCGGTCGCGCCGCGCACTCAGGTGGTCACCAATCCCGATCGCCTGATCCTCGATTTTACTAATGCTCGTCCGGCCGGCGATCTGCGCAACCAGAATATCAAGATGGGTGAAGTGAAAGGTATTCGTGTCGGACTGTTCAGCCAGAACCCGCCTGTCACACGCGTGGTCGTGGACCTGAGAAGCCCGCAACATTATCGGATTTTTCCCACCGGCGCGACCGTGATCGTGAAGCTGATGAGCGACGAACAGCAAGCGGCGGTGCGCGCTCACGTCGATACGGTTGCGTATAACCCGGTGCCTCCGAAGCCAGAGCCCAAACTGGCGGTCGAATACAAAGATGGGCGCATGAGCATTTGGTCGAACAAAGCCAGCCTGGCCGAAGTGCTGGGCGAGATCCAACGGAAAACAGGCACCGAGATCCCCATCCCGCCCGGTGCGGCCCAGGAAGAGGTCGTGGCCAGCATTGGCCTGGTGCCGGTCAGGGACGCTGTGGCCTCGTTGCTGAATGGCTCCCGCTTCAATTTCATCATGGTGGGCTCAGACCGCGACCCCTCCAAACTGAAGAGCGTGATTCTCACTTACCGCGGTGCGGGCGGAATGTCTCAGCCTGCGATGGGCATCGCTCCCCCACCGCCCGTCACCGAGACCGAGCCTGAACCTGAACCGCCCATCCAGCAGGAAATGCAACCGCCTCCCCAGGAGGGAGCCGGGCAAGAGGCCCCTCCGCCGCAGGAAAATCCCCCGCCGCAGTAGACCCTGGATTTAGATGTAGGCGCGAGCGTCCTCGCTCGTGCTCCGCCGGCACGGACCACGGCAAGTGTTATCTATTGATGAGTCAATCTATTAATGAATCAATCGCACGGGAATGGGAGAGAACCCGCCGCCTAAGACCGGCGGACCGCCGCCGGGACTGTTGCCGCAGCCGACTACGTTCAGAATATGGGCAGTGGGCGGAATTGGCGGAATCTGGTCGACGAACACTTGCAAGAATCCAATCACACGAGCTGGATTGGCAGCAGGGTTTTCGATGATGGGAAGCGTCGCGATCGACCTGCTCGTAGTGACCAAATTTCCGAATTGAGGTCCGCTTCCCGCCGTGATTCTCGTCGGACCCGTTCCCGCGGAAAGCTCAGGCAAACTCGCTGGGTCGAGCATATCCTCGGCTGGATGATTCACCATGCATTGGAGGCCGTTGTTGGTTTGGTTGGTTAGCAGGGGATCGACCAGGACCGTATCTACAGGTGCGGTCGGAACTGCGCTCCCGCATGTGTAAGTGGTAGTAGCCAAGTCGCAGCACCCAATATTGCTTTCGAAATCCGAGGCTGGTGGGGCACAGGTACCCGGACAGATGTTAGCGGCGCTGGCAATCACCTGCGCCGGACGAAACTGAAGGAACGGAACCACCGGGGCGCAGACGCCGGCGGGGCACGGCTTGATGGTTACCGTTTCTCCAACCACGTTCGCGGCTACTGGCGCGCCGGTTGTGGGATCGACAAATTGCGAAACAGCCGCACTCTTCGGATCCTGGTTGGCCACCAGCAGCGGCTTCACGCACTTCGGCGCGATCGGAGGATAGCCTGCGGGTGCGTTGGAAGGATTGTAAGCTTCCGCCTGCGCCGTCGCCGACACCGTAGCCAGCCTTGTACCCCAGATGCGGGCAAAAAAAGTGGGGAGATCAGTTCTTTGAAGTGTGACGGTGAGCTGCGGATTACCCGCACGGGTGAAGTCAAATGCCGGCGCCCCGACCAACACCGGTGCCGATCCCTGAACCTTGTTCTGGGGCAGAATTGAGTTGATGACCGTCGTGGCCATGGTCTGAGCCAGGCTCTGGACGTTTCCGTAATTCGGATCGGTGGTCGCCAACGAAGTCACTCCGGAATCCACAAACGCCTTGGCGCCCGCCAGGGCAGCCGCATCGGCGGCGCGCTGCATCTCGCCGCGGGCAACATATAGCGTGGTCACATCAATCGCCAGCGCCGCCATGGCCAGCAAACTCACGAGGGCCACGGCCACCAGTATGATCGTCTGGCCGCGCTCTCCTCGACGCCGATGAATCGCTACTCTGCCGTCTCTCATGGCACTCTCAGTTCATGTTGGGCACGACTGCATCTGTGGCAATCTGGGTAACTCCCGGATAGGCGGCGCCGGGGACCAGCAATCCGATCACTCGGTTGAAATGCCAGCGGTACGGATACTGCAGGCTAACCCGCGTGCTGATCACGTAAAACGTGTTGGCGCCGATGACCGTCTGAAACGAGTAGTTCCGCTCAATCGTCAGCACAAGTGGAGCCGGGCAGCCGCCACCGGCAGCCGTGTAGGTCCAGGTGGTGGCCGGACCATTCACTGCAGCCTGCCCTGCCAGGCCGCAGTCGTCCATCCTGCCCGCCTGCAGATGGGTTTCGACCAGATCGCGGATCGCGGTCACGGAAGGCGGCGTTCCAATCGCATCCAGGTCATTCGTAGGCAGGCTGGAAGCGAACCGGGCGCCCTCACGCGCGGTGTTGTTGAGCTTCTGTTTCAAGTTGAACGCTTCGCCGAAATCGAAAATCCCCACTACAAAGACCACCAGGAGCGGCAGGGCAACCGCGAATTCCAGCAACTGCGACCCCGAGGCGTCGGTAAGAAACGCCGTGTTCCAGCAGCGAAATCGCGCTTCAGGGGCTGGCACTAGTCTTCTCCTGTGGTCTGCACACTGGCCTTGAGCTGAATCAGTTGCCCGTTCAGTGATGTGAATGGAAGATAGAACTGATACGGATATTGGAAGCTGACAGAGACGCCACAAGACACCGGTCCGGTAGTCGGATCGTTAAGACGCACATTTGAGACGAAGCAAATCGAAGGGCTGCTCGCGCAGGCGGGAACCACGGCCGCACCCGTCTCGCAGTCCTTCAACGCCGGGCTGGGCAGCAGCGGGCTTACCTGGTTCGGGTCAAGCTTGGAGGCTTGCAGCACCTGGGCCACGCGAGTCGCCACCTGGGCTTCCAGCAGCGCAGTATTTCCGCAGAGCGCGCAAGTGGGAGCGGTCGCAGCCCGAGCCCCTTCGCGCGCGGCATGGGTGATGGTGGCGTATGTGTTGTACGCTCGCCCGAACCAGTAGATGCCCAGCAGAAGCATGAACATCAACGGCAGCACGATCGCCGCTTCCGCTATTTCGGCTCCCCGCGTGTCACCCGTGATTTTCTTCCAAAGCTTCATGGCCGTCAGAAAACCTTCCACGCCTGGCTGACAGTATAAAGAACAACCGCCACCGCTACCGCCACTCCAAACGGTATCTTCAGAGATTCCGGATTATCCAGCGAAACCTCCGTTCCCGGCAGGTGGAAGGTAAACAGCGCGCCCACCATGTGCCCGAGATTGCGCAGCGTCTGGCCGACCCGCTTTTTCCAGACGATCAGAATGACGGCCATCACGCCCGCCACCAGGATCGTCCCCAGGAGCACCGCAAGCAGGCGTGGCGGCCCCAAAAACGCCCCCAGCGCGCCCACCAGCTTCCAGTCTCCTCCGCCCAGGCTTCTTACCAGAACGAAGGGTAGTAACAGACCTAGCCCTAACCCCGCGCCCAACAAGGAGTCTTTGGCTCCCGTCCAGCCCATGGCGAAGGAGTTCGCCGCGATTCCGAGCAACAGCGCCGGCACCGTCAACCAGTTGGGGATACGGCGGGAACGCCAGTCGGTCCACCCTGCGAGCAGGGCGGGGATCGTTGCCAACATCCACACCCCCTGTTTCAGCATCTCTGCCACGTCACCCGGGGTTGGGCGCGCTTCAAAACCAGCCGGAATTTCGCTCCTGGGGTTGCCATCCGAGTGTCCGGATCTGGCGGCCGGCGAGGGTCAGAACCGGCCTCAAATGCGGATTATGCGCGGTTAAGTCCGCCAAGTCAATGTATAGAAAGAGTGGCAAATCGTAGCGCCGGCGTCCCGCCGGCTGTCGCGAGGGCGTCTCGCCCTCGCCAGTCTAGGCAAAGAAAAAGGCCCGAGTGATCAGGCCTTCGTTTGAATGGTTTACACAGGATGCTGTGGGCTGAAACAGCAAACCGCAGCGGCTAAAGCCGAGTGTCTTCTAGCGTCTCACGGCACGACTCAAGTCGTGCCCTCCCAAACTCTGCACTTCCGGAGGCCCGGGCTTTTAAAAGTCGTGGTCGGACTCCTGCACTGTAGGCAGCCTTACTGACTTAACGGGTGTCCACCGGTACGCTCCGCCACCACCCGGCGGGCATTTTCCGCCAGTTGTTTGGCCTGCGGCAGAAGCTCCAGCGCCTTGGTCACCTGCGAATCCGTTTCCGCCCGCACCTTCAAGCCTTCCTCCTGCCCAAACACATCCACGAACACCTCGCTCTTGATGTTGGAGCGCACCCAGGCGTTGTTCTCCAGCAGGTCCGCCTCGGTATAGGCGATTTTTTCGTCATCGAGGAATTTGCGGAAGTCCTGCAACACCACGTCGTCCACCTCAAAACCCTTGCCGGGGTGATGAGTCACGGCGTAATGCTTGGCGAAATTGAAGAAGGCATAATGCTGCAGCAGCGAGTCCTGGAATTTATTGCTTTTCACCGGAGTGATCTTCACGTCGGGCGTGATTCCACCGCCGCCGTAGACGGTGCGGCCGCTGTCGGTGAGTTTCACTTCCCGGCTGGCATTGTGATCGTTGTCCTCACTCTCGCGGTTGAAGTAGTAGTCGTAGAGCGAGACATTAGAGTAATCGCGCTGAATCAAACGCATGCTCGGCGTGTAGTACTTCGCCGTGGTCAGTGCCAGTCCAGTGTTCTCCGAAAGCGGGTAGACGGTCTGCACCAGCCCCTTGCCGAAGGTGGTTTCCCCTGCGATCAATCCGCGATCGTGATCCTGAATCGCGCCGGCAACGATTTCCGCCGCCGAAGCCGTTCCCCGATTTACCAGAACGACCAGCGGATACTCCTTGCCGCCATTGCCATGCGCAGCCACATAACGCTTTTCCGGAGAAGAGCGGCCGTGATGGGAAACGATCAGTTGGCCCTTGTGCAGAAACTTGTCCGCCACGCCCACGCCTTCATTGAGCAAGCCGCCGGGATTCTGCCGCAGATCGAGGATCAGTCCCTTCAGGTCTCCCATCTGGTCCAGCGCATCCGCGACTTCGTGTTCCGTAGTCTCGTTGAAGCCGGACACGTGCATGTAGCCGATCCCGGGCTTGATCATGAAGTGCAGGTCTACGCTGTACCGCGGAATCTCGTCGCGGACCACAGCGAACTCCAGAGGCTTGTCCGCGCCTTCGCGCAGAATGGTGATATGGACTGTGGTTCCCTTGGGTCCCTTCAGCAAGTCCGCCACATCGCCCGTGCTCATGTTGTCGGTGGGCTTGCCATCCACTGCCGCGATGATGTCACCGGGCCGGATGCCGGCGCGATATGCCGGCGTTCCGACGAACGGCGCAATCACAATCACCTTATTGTTACGCGGTCCGACCGTCATCCCCACGCCGTAATATTTTCCGCGCTGATCTTCGCGCAGCAGAGAATAGGCTTTTGGGTCAAAGAAATTCGAGTGCGGATCGAGCACATGCAGCATGCCCGGGATGGCGCCGTTGTAGATAGCCTTGTCCGGGTTCACGGGCTCAGCATAGTTCTGCTCCACAACGTCATACACCGTGGCGAACTGACGCAGACTGTCGCGGACATCCGCATCGCCGCCAGGGGCGGCCGCTGGATTCACCTTTTGTCCGAAGACAATTCCCAGGAATCCGCAGGTTACAAGGACAAAGACAACCAGAAACAGCGAGCGACGAGAACTACCAACCATCGTTGTTATCCTTCGCCGGGGACGTAAAAAGCACCCCAGCCACAGGGTCTGCCGAAGTATAGCATGCACCCAAGCCCGCTTACCCGCCCCTTCCGTTACCCGGAAGTAACCTCCAGGGTGATGAGATTCAGCCTGTCTTATTGAGATGCGTCAGACCGTTTCGGGGGTTCGTAGCGCCGGCGTCCCGCCGGCTGTCCCGAGGGCGTCCCGCCCTCGGAACCCACTATCTCAAACGCCTTGTCCGATCCACAAGTGCGGGTTCCAGCTCAAACGGTCGGGTCATTGCCTCGGCTGCACGAGCGGGACGCTCGCGCCTACATAAATACTCGCGCCTCCATAAATAACAGACCGCCGATTGCTGGCAATTCGCTCCGGCAGTATTATGAATACATGAATCTGGGCTTTCCCGAGATGATGTTCCTCTTCCTGATGGCCCTGATCATCTTTGGGCCAAAGAAGATGCCCGAGATCGGACGCCAGATCGGCCGGGCGCTCAATGAATTCAAGCGGGCTTCGAACGAATTCAAGGCGCAAATCGAGTCTGAAATCTCGCAGCTGGACGCAGAAACCAACCGCCAGACCATCCTGCCCCCAGCCCAGCCGCCGGCAGGCTCGGTAGCTTCCGGCAGCCTGCCTCCCGCCGAGATCGCCCCGCCTGAGACGAATACGCTGGCCAAGGCTCCCGATGCCTGAAGTGGCTGCTGAACTCCCTCCTGCCGACGACTCGCGCGACGGCCTTACGGCAATGAGCTTCCTCGATCACCTCGAGGAACTCAGGCGGCGCCTCATTTATTCCATCATCGCGGTCACCGTAGGGTTCTTCGCCTGCTGGAACTATCACGAGTTCATCTTCGGCTTCGCCCAGCGACCCATCATGGAAGCGCTGCAACGCAACGGCATGGCCGAAAAACTCGTCTATCTCAACCCCACCGAACCCTTCAACCTTTACTTGAAGGTTGCGGCCCTCGCAGGATTGTTCGTGACTTCGCCCTTCGTCCTGTATCAGGTCTGGATGTTTATTTCTCCGGGCTTGTATCGCCACGAAAAGCGCTACGTGTTTCCCTTCATGTTTTCGACGGTGTTCCTGTTCCTGGCGGGCGGGATGTTCGCCTACAAGATGGTCTATCCGGCGGCACTGAACTTCCTGATTGACTACGGCCGGCAGTTCCAGCCGATGATCACGATCGGCGAATATACCGACCTGTTCTTGACCATCATGATCGGGATGGGAGTCATTTTTGAACTGCCCATTCTGGTCTTTTTTCTGGCGCTCATGGGGATCGTCAACGCCGGCTGGATGTGGAGCAACCTGCGCTATTCCATTCTGGTCATCTTCATCATCGCGGCCATCATTACTCCGACCACTGACATTCTGAACATGTGTGTTTTCGCCGCACCCATGGTGGCACTGTACATTCTGAGCATCGGAATCGCGTGGATGGTCCATCCCAAGCAGCGTAAAGCCCGCCAGGGAAGAAAAGACCGATGAGGAGCATCTTGTGTAGGCGCTCGCGCCTACATCAAACCCTCCTGTGCGCAGGCGCAGCGGTTTCGCTGACCCTGACCGCCTTTGCTCAACCGCCCGCACCCAGTTTCAATGCCGCCCGCGCGATGCAATACACGCGCGAAGTGGCGGCCTTCGGTCCACGTCCCATCGGGAGCGCGAATCACAAGAAGCTCGAGAACTACATCCTCGCCCACCTGAAAGGCGACAAGGTGGAAGACGACGCCTTCACTGCCGCCACTCCCGAAGGCAATTTTCCCGTGCGCAACCTCATCGCCAAGTTTCCCGGTACCCGCGATGGCGTGATCGTCATCGCCGGCCACTACGACACCAACTATCCTCTGCGTAACACCGGCTACGTAGGCGCCAACGACGGCGGCTCTTCAACCGCCATCTTGCTCGAATTAGCCAACCAGTTTCGCGGAAAGAAACGCGAAGGCTACAGCGTCTGGCTGTTGTGGACTGACGGGGAAGAAGCGGTAAAAGCCTGGACCGCCACCGATAGTCTCTATGGCACCCGCCACCTGGCCGAAAAATGGGAGAAGGACAGCACGCTCAAGAGCATCAAGGCATTTCTGCTGGCAGACATGGTTGCCGACGCCGACCTGAACGTGGACCGCGACGCCAACTCCACTCCCTGGCTCGAAGACATGGTCTACCAGGCAGCCACGCAACTGGGCTACCAGTCTCACTTCTTCGCCCGTACGATCCCTGTGGACGATGATCACCTGCCGTTCGTCCAGCGCGGCGTGCCCTCCGCCGACCTGATCGATCTCGATTATGGCTACGGCAACGTCTTCCACCACACCCCGCAGGACACCATGGACAAACTCAGCCCCAAGAGCATGGAAATCGTAGGCAGCGTGATCCTGGAAACCGTGCGCGCCCTGGATAAAAAGTAGACTCACTCTGCGAATCAGGCTTTTCTTCGCGTCCTTGGCGCACTTTCTTTGCGCCCTTTGCGGTAAAGCCTTTTGCTCTTTTCCGGATTTTCGTTTCTAATTTTGAGGTTAATAAAGCGGAGCCCTATTGATTCTCTTCTGGATCTTATTCAACCTCTTTGTCTTGGCCATGCTGGTCCTCGACCTGGGTGTCTTCCATCGCCGCGCCCACACCGTCAAGTTCCGCGAAGCACTCGTATGGAGCGCCATGTGGATCGCGCTGGCCGCCATCTTCGCCGTCGTCA
>JBGQIG010000067.1:0-10980 GCA_041498365.1 Terriglobia bacterium
GGTCAAGGCTGGGAGCAGCCGCCTGTCCGCCTTCCCCCCTTGGATTGACAGGCCAGCCCCGTTTTGGGACGATGGCATCAATTCGAAGGGCTCTCCCAGTGCGCCCTCTGCTTGCCGGCAAGCCAGGTTCTTCAAGCGAGAGCGCGGAGGCGACTCTGTGGTGGGGATGACTCGACCGGGTCTCTTGGACCGCGAACTTGGCGTTGATCCCAGGGGCTCCCTCAATAGCTCCAGCCTCGTTCAGGCTCCCACCTCTGCCGCTGGAAGATTCCAAAGAATAATCTGGCTGAACTTCCGCTCCCCCCAGAACGGGTACCTGCCTGGTGAATAAGCTCGGCAAATACGAACTCATTCAGGAGTTGGGTCGCGGAGCTATGGGCATTGTGTACCGCGCCCGCGATCCCATAATCAATCGCCTGGTAGCCCTCAAGACCATCACCAAAGGCGTTGCTGAAGATCCCAACTTGCTGCAGAGGTTTTACCGCGAAGCGCAATCTGCGGGCGGGTTGCAGCATCCCAATATCGTCACGATTTATGACATGGGCGAAGAGGGCGGCACGCCTTACATCGCTATGGAATTGGTCGAGGGCGAAAGCCTGGAACAACTCATCGCCCGCCGGCCCACTCTCCCGCTGTCCTTGAAGCTGACCTACGCGATTCAGGCCTGCCGCGCTTTCGACTACGCGCACAAGCGCGGCATCATTCATCGCGATATCAAGCCCGCCAATGTGATGCTCAGCAAGGAAGGCACAGTCAAGGTTGTGGATTTCGGCATCGCGCGGGTCGTGAAATCTTCCAAGACGCAGACCGGAATGCTGATTGGAACTTTCGCCTACATGGCGCCGGAACAGTATCACGGAGAGCATGCGGACGAGCGTTCTGACCTCTGGTCCTTCGGAGTTCTTCTTTACGAACTGATTTGTTATCAGAGACCATTCAGGGGAGACGCTCCCGCTAACCTCATGCACAGTATTTGTGACCAGGATCCCGACTCGCTGTGCGGAGCGGCGCCCGAATGTCCGCCGGAGCTGGGCACGGTTTTAAGCAGAGTCTTACAGAAGTCCCCGGCGGATCGATACCAGACCATGGAAGATTTGCTGCTCGAGCTGGATCCGATCTGCAAGGGCCTTCAATCCGCGACCGTGGCCAAGCTGGTCGAGCAGAGTCACGAACTAGTGCAGCAGGGAGATTATCCCCAGGCCCGCGACATTCTTCGTCAGGCGCTCCAGGTTGAATCGACCAATACCCAGGCCCGCAGCTTACTGGACAAAGTCAATACCGAGCTTAGGCGCATACTGATCCGTCCCAAGGCCCAGGAGTGTGTAGACAAAGGCCGCGCTCTACTCGAGCAGGGGCGCATTCAGGAGGCAAGAGCCGAGGCGGAAAATGCGCTGCGACTGGACCCCAACTTTGAGCCCGCTAAAGAATTGCAGCAACGCGCACAGCGCGAGTCGGATCGCTCCCAGTTGGTATCCCAATACCTGGAAGCTTGCAAGCTGCGACTGGCCGAGGGTTTGCCCGAGGAGGCTGAGCAGCTTCTCGCCAAAGTCTTAGAGATCGAGCCTTCCAACAAGTTAGTCAAGGTTTTACAGCAACAGGTAGTAAAGGAGAAGGCGGAACGCGAGCGCCGTATACGGTTGCTCGACACCATGCAACAGGCGCGCAGCTTGTGGACGCTGCAGAAGTATGCCGACTGCATTCGGCTGCTGAGCGAATTGCAACGGGAGTTTCCGGGGGAGGAAGAAATTCTCCGGCTGCTGGAAACCGCGCTCGAAGAGCAGGCCGAGCAGGACCGGCGGCAGAGCCTGGAAAAAGCGCGCAATCTGCTGGGCGCTGGGCGGCACGAAGAATGCACCGCCGTGCTAATCGAACTCCAAAAGCAGTTCCCGAGTGACGATGAGATTGCCATCCTCCTGGACGAGGCCCACGAAGATCAGGCGAGTCAGCGCCGATTGCAGGGCCTGGGAGAGGCTCGGAGACTCCTGGCTGGCCGGCGTTGCGACGAATGCATCTCCTTGCTGACGCGCCTGCAGCAGGAGTTCCCGGCCGAAGCCGAGATCGCGAAGTTGCTGGAAGCCGCGCGTGAGGTCGAGTTAAGTGAACGCCGTCAGCAGCGCGTGGCCAAAGCGCGCAAGCTCCTGGCCTCGCACCGCTTCGAAGAATGTAATGTCCTGTTAACGGATTTGCGGAAACAGTTTCCTCAGGATGAGGAAATTGCCAACCTGATCGGCGCCCTGCGCGAGGAGGAATCCGAGCAACGCAAGTTACACGCCCTGGCCGAGGCTCGCAATCTGCTGGCCGCTCGCCACTATGACGAATCCATCGAGCTGCTGACCAAGCTTCAGCAAGAGTATCCCGAGGATGACGAAGTTGCCCGGCTGGTCGTGACCGTGCGCTCCGATCAGGCGGAGCAGCACAAGCTGCAGGTTCTGACGGCCGCTCGAAATCTTCTGGCGCAACGCCGCTACGACGAGTGCATTAGCCTGCTTACCGATCTGGGGAAGAACTTTCCCGATGAAGATGAAATCAAGAGACTGCTCGAAACCGCGATCCGGGATCAAACCGAGCAGCAAAAACAAAGGAAGCTGGCAGATGCCAGAGCCTTGCTGGCCGCGGGACGATTCGCGGACGCCCAGGCCTTGCTGGAGACCCTCGGTACCGCCGACCCCAAAAATCCGTCGGTGCAAAAACTGTTGGCGCTGGTCCGCGGCGAACAGGAAAAGCAGGGCAAGGTAGAACGGCTGCAGCGGGAATGGAAAGTTCTCAAGGAACTGGTTGACGAGAAAAAGTATCCGGAGGTGATAGCGCGGGCAGAAAAGCTACTGGTTGACTTCCCCAACGACTCTGACCTGGCCCGGTTGGTCGAGTTTTCGCGAACCCAGCAAGCCCAGGTTGAACGCGAACTGCTTCTGCGCAAGGCATGCGACAAGATTAAGGCCCTTTCCGCGGCCAACCGTTTTCAGGATGCGATTCAAGCTGCCCAGGAGGCCCTGAAGACCTTCCCCGGCAACAAGGATCTGGTACTCCTACAGGAACACGCGGAGCTGCAGGATCGGAAGTTTCAAACTCGCAGGGCCATTGAGCAGCGGATTCGCGACATCAGGGTCAAGATCAACCGCGAGAAATTCAGCGAAGCGATCGAACTGGCGAAGCAGACGCTGGTTACTCTCGGTCCCAATACGGCAGTGACTCAGTTGTTGAGTTCGGCCGAGGTGGAGTTTAAGGCCCGAGAGACCAAGAGGAAACAGGAGAAAGAGCTCGAGACGATTCGGCAACTAGTCGAGGGTGGAAAAGTCAAGGAGGCCACGCAGGCGCTGGAGCATGCGCTTGAGACCGACGTCCTGGACGTTCTCGACCCCCGGGTTGGGCGTGTGTCCGACGATATCGACACCGCCAGGAACCGGTCGAGCGCGCCCCCACCGCCCGGGCCGGGACCGAAGCCGCCGGACCCGGGATTCTCCAAAGAGTACGCCTGGCAGATGGGGCCCCCGGCTCCTGTTCCGCCCGATGTAATCGAACCGAATACCCAGACCCAAATCGCACCACCCCAAGCCTCTGCTCACACCCCTGTGGTGTCCGGCCCACCGGCGGCACCTCCGCCACCGCCTGTCGTTGAAATCCCAGTGCCGCCCAAGATCGAACCGATGAGGCCTGAAGTTCCGAAGCCTCTAATTTCGTCTCCGCCGCCCGCTCGCCCTTTGGCCCGTCCTTCTATCGCTAAGCCGATTCAGCCATCTTCTGCCCGACCCGCACCCCCTGCGATCGCCAAGTTTCAAAAGCGCCCGCCCGCCGTCCCTCCGCCGGTGGTTGTTCCTCCGCCGATACCAGAGGAAATTCCCCTTTGGAAACGGCCGGCAGTCGTGGCCATCGCTGCGATTGTGCTGCTCATGATCTGGGGCGGAGTGCACTTCCTTTCGCCGAAAAAAGACACAATCATGATTACGGCGCCAAAACCAGCGTCGGTCCAGCAACCGGTCAATCCCCTGGAAGTGCGGCAGCGCCAGGCCATGGACGAGGCCGTTAAGAAACGGGCAGCAGGCGACCTCGCCGCAGCTTCGCGCGCGCTTCAGAATGCAGCCTCGCTCAATGGCCCGTTGAACGCCGAGGTTCAGAAGAGGCTGGACGAAGTCCAGGCGGAAATGAACAACCAACAACTGGCGCAGGTTCGTCGCCAGGAAGCGCAATGGTGGCAGCAAGCGATGAGTGACGTGGATCGCGGACGCTTCGAACCTGCACGGAATGCCCTTGAGCAGATTCAGCAGTTGCCTGAAGGACAAGGATTGAGGCGGGAAGACGCTCAGAAATATCTTGACCAGATCATACCGCAGCGCCAGCGGGAGGAAGAATTGCTGGCCAAGGTAAAGCAGGCTTCGACGAAGAAGGATCGAAACAGCCTCAATGAAGTCTTGAATCTGGCCGCTCAGATAATTCAACTCGGAGGTCCAAGAAAGCCGGAGGCCGAACGTTTGCGGCAGAACGCGCAGGCCGGGTTGGACGCACTTGAGAAACAGCAGCGCGACCAGCTGGTTACCAACCTTGTGGCCAGCGCGCAGCAGGACATGAAGCAAGGGAATTTCTCTGCGGCCCGTCAAAAGTTAGGTCAGATCAAACAAGCCGGTGGCGATACGACCTCTCTTTCTGCGGATATCGATCGGGCCGAGCAGGCAGAGCAAGAACGGCAGAGATACGAAGCCGATTTTCGGCAAACGGTGCAGAAGTACAACCAGGCGCTGGCCGCAAACGACAAGAATGGCATAGAGGCCGCGCGTGCCAGTTTCCTGTTAATCGCCCAGGGTGGCGGCTCTCATGCAAATGACGCCCGTAAGTACATAAGCGAAATCAACGAGAGAGTCACGACTGCGCCGGTTGCCGCGCCACCACCGCCGCCCGTAGCAAAGCAAGAAATACCTTCCACCAAAGCTGTGGACGAAGCCGCGGTGAAAGATGTTATCAGGCGGTACCGGCAGGCTTTCGAACAGAGAAACGCGGACGCCCTGCGCCAGATTTGGCCAACCATTGGGAAAAGATACGAAAAGTTAAAGAGTACCTGGGACGCCTTTCCTAAGGGCAGTTCGTTCCACTACCAATTACAGATCGTAAGCCTCGAACTTAGTTCTGAAGAAGAATCGGCAACGGTGAACGCTCAGGTGTCTCTGGACTTCGCGATGAAAGGTGAAAAAACGAAGAGCCAGACAGATAAGGCCTTGTTTAGATTGTCCAAGTTGGGCGGCACATGGGTCATCACCGACGTCCAATAGATAGATGTGGCGATCCCGAAACCCTGTTTGCGACGCATCTCGCCCGCTTGACAAAATGGGTAACGCTAGTAGACTTTCACGCAATCGAGCGAGTCCCGTGGCGATACGAAGAAAACCTTGACGTTTCCCGGACGCAGTAGCAGGTTAAGTATCACCCGAAATATTACGGAGACCAGAATGACAACACGAGCTACAATCATAGCGCTTTTAGGGGTTGTTCTTGGCTGTGCAACCGCTTTTGCCCAAGGGCCTTGCCCAGCGAACAGTGCTAAGCTTGCTTGTGTTATTCCTCTGGAATACGGGTCTGGCCAAAACGGTGAGCCTTTTTCGGCAGCGGGCCAAGGAGTATTTGCCAACCAGGGACACGAGGGCCACTTCAATAACAGTATTAGCACGTTGCTGGGTCCGCTGACGAAAGAGATTGGGCGCCAGGCAAACCTGCTGCCCCTCGCATCGCCCTCGTCCGGGGTAATTCTGACCTACGATCCCTCCCTGAAGACCTTCGTTACCAGCACGAACAGTTTGGGACCTATCCTCGGCGAGCGAGCAGAGACCGTGGGACGCCATCGTCTGTTCGTCGGATTCAGTTATCAGTTCTTTGATTTTGACAAAATCGACAACGTAAACCTGCATAACTTTCCGGTGGTCCTCCCTCACGCGCCCGATTCGGACGACAACACGCCGCCCGGCGGCCCGACCAATACCTGCTCTTCCGCTATCGATTCACCGAAGAATCGGGGAGGGTGCGCGTTCGTTCGCGACTTGATATTAACCTCCAATTCCATCGATTTGAAAGTTAACCAGTACACAACCTATGTGACATTTGGGCTTACTCGTAACGTTGACTTGTCCCTGGTGATTCCCATTGAAAATGTCCGCATGAAGCTGACATCCAATGACAACATCGTCCTGGGCACAGATGGAACTCCGGCCAGTGTCAGCGATAGTGGAACTCCGGGTCTGCACTTCGATCATTTGTGGGGAAATTGCGCAAATTATCCAACTCCGGGGGTGGCTTCAGCTTCGGCCCTTGATCCTACATGTTTGAACCATGTATTTCCGGACCCCACAGGGTTGGCACAAGGGGGCAGCCAGAGCGCAAACTCGGCGTCAGGAATCGGCGATCTGGTGGCACGGGTGAAGTGGAACGCGTGGCATGGTGAGCACGCCGGCATCGCGGCCGGGTTGGATGTGCGTTTTCCAACTGGAGATGCCCTGAATTATCTTGGCTCGGGCTCATACGGCGTGAGGCCTTTCGCCATCTTCTCCTACCGCGCACGGGTTTCTCCTCACGTGCTGGTTGGGTACGAGTGGAACAGCGATTCCATTACTTCGGGAGACTTGATTTCGAGAACGAAGGGTTCTGTGCCGAGTGATTTTGTGTATTCTGCCGGGGTGGACGCCTCGGTAACCAAGTGGCTAACTGGGTCCTTTGACATCATCGGACAACGGCTCTTTGGCACGGAAACCCTTTCTGTGATATCGCAACCCTTTCTGGCGCCTTGCGATCCCGGGTTGTGCACAGCCAATCCAACCCCCCCTACCGTCAACCACGACACTCTCGTGCCCCCGAAGACCGATGTTTCCTCCAATATTACGAATGCCTCCATGGGCATCAAGTTCCGGCCCTGGCCCAACGTTTCGCACCTTGTGGTTACAGCTAACGTCTTGGTGCGGCTCGACGACGGTGGTCTGCATTCCAAGCCGGTACCCCTGATCGGTGTCGGTTACACGTTTTGAGATGTTGCTCGCCCGGATGTAATTTCGCTCTAGATCGGCGATAGTACTCCTAGGCAATAAAGATTTCCTCGGCCCAGCAAGGCAGACTATGATTGATCCGTTCCAATGCGCATTTCCTGCTCCTATCACGGCAAACGCAAGACCTCTGAAATCTCCGAGTCAGAATTCGTCTTTGGCCGCGCCGAGGACAAATTCCCCATTGGCCTTGACCTGACGCCCGACGCGAAAGTATCCCGCCTGCACGGCCGAATCTGGTTTGAGGATACCGTCTGGTGGATCGAAGATCGCAATAGTTCGCGCGGCACCCGCTTGAATGATGTCGAAATCAAGGGGCAAGGCAAGCAGCAGCTCCACCTCCACGACAGCATTGAAGTGGGGGACACCACGATGGCGATCGAGTCCCTCGGGGTTGGGTCCGCGGGTGGACAAACCAGTTTCCTCGAAGTGGGGACTGCGTTAGTCGCAACTGAGGAAAGCGCCGGTTCGGAAGTTGCCATTGCGCAAGACGTGGACGCGACCGATCTCGGGGTCGGGCCGCTGGTCGCTGAGGGCGAATCTGCCCGGCGGCTCAAGATAATCTGCGACCTTCCCATTGAGTTTTGCGCCAAAACAAAGATGGAAACTCTTTTGCCTTCCATCGTGGACCGTTTGGTTGAAGTCATTCCAAAAAAGGCGAGCTGGGCGGTGGTGCTCCGCGATCCCGAAACCGACGCGCTTTTGTTAAAGGCACACAACGATTGCCGCGAACCTACCTTGAGCGAAACCCTGGCGCGTCGGGCCATGACCGAGCATAAGGCGTTTATCTGGAAGAAAAACGTCGAAGGCGACGTAAGCATGAGCATCATGCAAAACCAGATTGACGTGGGGATGTACGCTCCCTTGCTCTGGCGGGAAAAGGCGCTGGGCGTGATCTGTGGCGGGGCGCGGACCCTCGAAACCAATTTCACGGAGGAGGACCTGCACTTACTGGTGGCGATAGCGCAGTATGCCGCCATGGCGGTTGCCAACCACCAGCTGCAGACCATGCTCACACAGGAGTCTAGCGCGAAGGCAAATCTGTTGCGGCAGTTTTCTCCCAAGGTGGCCGAGCGCTTGCTCACCCATCGCGGCCGGCTGCGCCTCGGTGGCGAACGCAGCGAGGTAACGGTTCTGAACGCCGACATTCGCGGCTTCACGAATCTGGCGCGCGACATGGATGCCGATGATGTGGTTCAGATGTTGAACGATTATTTCGCGGTGGTGGTGCCGGTTCTCTTTGCCCACAACGGAACCCTTGATAAATACATCGGGGACGCTATCCTGGCGGTGTTTGGAAGCCCCGAGAGCGATCCCAACCATCATCTAAACGCGGTTTTGGCCGCCATGCAAATGCAAGCCGCAGTGAACAAGCTCAACGAGGTGCGCCGGCAGCAACACGAGCCCTGCCGCGAATTTGGCATCGGACTCCATTGCGGGGAAGTGGTGCATGGATTCGTAGGAACCCTGGATCGAATGGAATTCACCGTGATTGGCGATGCGGTGAATCGGGCCGCGCGCTACTGTTCCGCGGCCGCTGGTGGCGAAGTTCTGATCAGCGCCGAAGTGTATGAGCGCGTGTGGAAATCCGCCGATACCGAACGCATCACCATCAAGACCAAACACGAAGGCGACTTCTTCGCCTACCGGGTTAAATCCGTCAAGGAAGGGGTCTCAGCTACCAAAAAGTAGCGAGCGATGGAATCCGTCACCCGCTTTCAGGAATTTTTGCGCCCCTTCCCGTCTTCCCCTGCAAATGGATGTAGTAATAATTAAAGATCAAGCGTAGAGGGACTGGAGGGACATGGCGTGTTCGGTGTCACGATTGACGGTGTGGTTTGTGAAGCTCAACCAGCCGAACTTCTCGTCAATTTGATAAACCGCACTGGCGGCAAGGTTCCTCATGTCTGTTATCACCCTCAACTCGGTCCGATTCAGACCTGTGACACATGCATGGTCGAGGTCAACGGGCAACTCGTCCGGGCGTGTGCGACGGTCGCCGCCGCCGGAATCAAAATCTCCACCGAGTCCGCCAGAGCCCGAGCCGCGCAAGTAGAAGCGTTTGACCGCATTCTCAGCAACCATCTTCTTTATTGCACCGTCTGCGATAACAACAACGGGAATTGCACGGTTCACAACACCACGAAATTGCTGGCGATTGAACACCAGCGCGTCCCTTTTCGCGCCAAACCATACCCGGTCGACAACACGAATCCGTTCTACCGCTATGACCCGGATCAATGCATTCTGTGCGGTCGCTGCGTGGAGGCGTGCCAGAACGTCGAGGTCAACGAAACTCTCTCCATCAACTGGGAAGATCCCAACCCGCGCGTGCTCTGGGATGGCGGCTCGACGATTGCCGAATCAAGCTGCGTTTCGTGCGGCCACTGCGTCACGGTCTGTCCTTGTAATGCGCTGATGGAAAAAACGATGCTCGGGCATGCGGGCTTTTTCACCTCCCTGAGCAAACCCGTGCTCGCCGGCATGATCGATGTGGTCAAAGGCGTAGAACCGGAGACCGGGTACGGCGTCATGCTTCAGCTTTCCGAGGCCGAGTCGGCCATGCGCGAGCACCGCATCCGCAAGACGAAGACAGTTTGCACCTACTGCGGAGTGGGATGCAGCTTCGATATCTGGACCAAAGACCGCCACATCCTCAAAGTGGCTCCGGAGCATGGTCCCGCCAACGGGATTTCAACTTGCGTGAAAGGGAAATTCGGTTGGGGTCATATTAATAGTCCAGATCGCCTGACCACACCGCTCCTCCGCGAAGGCGACAGGTTTCGCCGTGCCAGTTGGGACGAAGCTCTCGGCCTGGTTGCCCGCCGGCTGTCAGAGCTGAAAACGAAAAGTGGGCCGGACTCCACCGCGTTCATTTCGTCTTCCAAATGCACCAACGAAGAAAGCTATCTCATGCAGAAATTGGCGCGGGCTGTGATCGGCACCAACAATGTCGACAATTGCTCGCGCTACTGCCAATCCCCCGCGACGACGGGTTTGTTCCGGACCGTGGGCTATGGCGGCGATTCGGGTTCGATTTCCGACATGGAGCAGGCCGATCTCGTAGTCATCGTGGGTAGCAACACGGCGGAGAGCCATCCCGTCATCGCGACCCGGGTGAAGAGTTCGCACAAGCTGAACCGGCAGAAGCTTATTGTGTCCGACCTGCGTGAAAATGAAATGGCAAGACGCGCTGACCTCTTCCTGCACTCCAAACCGGGTACAGACCTGGTCTGGCTGAACGCCATCAGCCGCTATCTGCTGGATCAGGGCCTCGCAAACACTGCGTTCATGGACAAGTGGGTGAATGGGCTGCCGGAATACCGGAAGAGCCTCGAGCCTTTCACCATAGAAGCGGCTTCCCGCATTTGTGGTTTGCCCCAGGAGACGCTGCAGCGCGTGGCCCACCTGATCGCAGAAGCCAAGAGCATGTGCATCCTCTGGGCGATGGGAGTAACGCAGCAAAGCCAGGGCTCGGATACCTCGACCGCCATTTCCAACCTCCTGCTCGTCACGGGAAATTACATGAGACCGGGAACCGGAGCCTATCCCCTGCGCGGTCACAATAACGTGCAGGGAGCGAGTGACCACGGCTCAATGCCCAACAATCTTCCCGGATACCAGCCCGTCACCGATCCGGAAGTGCGTGCCCGTTTTGAGTCTGCCTGGAAAGTGACACTGCCTTCGACCAAAGGACTGGACAACCACCAGATGGTGGAGGCGATTCACCAGGGCAAGCTCAAAGCGATGTATTTGATTGGCGAGGAAATGAGCATTGTGGACTCGAATGCCAACTACGTTGGCCAGGCCTTCGAAAAGCTCGAATTCTTCGTGGTACAGGACATCTTCTTCAGCCATACCTGCCGCTACGCCGACGTTGTCCTGCCAGGTGCGCCCAGCCTGGAAAAGGAAGGCACCTTTACCAGCACGGAAAGGCGCATCCAGAGGCTCTATCAGGTGTTTGAAC
>JBGQIG010000068.1:0-10971 GCA_041498365.1 Terriglobia bacterium
CGCCGCTTTCCCCCAGCGCGAACAAGGCGTATGCCGTGTCCCATACCGGCGATTTGCAGGGCTGCATGCGAAATGTGTCTCTTTCCTCGATGCCCAGCTTTTCGAACTCGTCAATGGCGCGAATGACCTGGGGATCGTCCACTGAATATCCCAGGCAGCGCAGGGCGATGATGGCATTCATCATGGAGGGAAAGATCGCGCCCAAACCGTCGCTCATCTCAAAGCGTTCCAGCATCCACTTCTCGGCTACCTTCAGCGCGACCGAACGCAGCGGCCGGATATGCACCCGCTCAAACCAGTGGGTCAAGCGGTCGAGAGACAGGAAGAAGTTGCGCCACGAGAACCGTTGCTTGTCCCAGCGCAAATGCATGCGCGACTTGTCCCGCCCGCCCACGAACAACTCTTCCACGCCCAACTCTTCCGGAATCTTCTTGAATGGCTTCTTGGCGTAGCAAATCGACAGCGGCACAAGGATGGCCCGCGACCAGGACGAAATCTCGTAGATGTTGAACCAGAACCACTTGGGAAACAGAACGATTTCCGGCGGGATGGCGGGCACCGCGTCGTAATCGTACTGTCCGAAGAAGCAGAGATAGATCTTGGTAAAGGTATTGACCTCGGTGACTCCGCCCATTTCCAGAATTTTCCTGCGGGCGCGAATCAGGTCAGGATGGTCGGCGGCATAGCCTGCCAGTTTCAGTCCGAAATAGCATTTGACCGAAGCACTGATATTAGACGGGCCATGGGCATAAATACTCCATCCGCCGTCCTCGTTCTGATGCTTCAGAATGTAGCGCGCAGCTTTCGCCATGCGCTCAGGATTGCCCGTTCCCAGGAGAACGTGCAGGATGATGTAGTCGGCTTCCAGCGTGGCGTCAGCCTCCAGTTCGCCACACCAGTAGCCTTCTTCATGCTGCTCGGAGAACAGGCAGTTGCGCGCGCCATCAATGGCCGCAGCCACCCGGCTGCTCAGATCGTCAATCTTCCCGAAACGCATCTGCGGTACGGCAGACACGGGAGATGGGGAGGAGGTTTCTTCCATATTTGCTTTATCTACTCCGCAGCCGCGGGCGCACTGGCAATGGCCTCCACGATTTCCGGCGGCAGGCCAAACCGTACGTTCTCGGGCATGACCTCGACTTCCTGCACGTTGTCAAAACCTTCCGTGCCGAGGAACTTCACGACTTCTTCGACCAGACATTCCGGGGCGGACGCCCCTGCGGTCAAGGCGATCGTCTTCACCCCCTCCAGCCATTCCGGCCGGATGTTCCGGAAGCTGTCAATTAGATGCGAACCGGTGCCCAGGTTGCGTGCCACTTCCACCAGTCGATTGGAATTGGAGCTGTTGTCGGAGCCAACCACCAGCAGCAGGTCGGCGTCGGAAGCCACCTGCTTCACTGCCACCTGTCGATTCTCCGTGGCATAGCAGATATCCTGCGCCGCCGGTCCTTTGATTCTGGGGAAGCGCTGCCGCAAGGCAGCAATGATGTCCCGAGTCTCGTCCAGACTCAGGGTGGTCTGGGTCAGGTAAGCGACGCGCTCCGGGTCGGCCACGGTAAGAGAAGCCACTTCCTGGGGCGAGCCTACTACCTGGGTCACGATCGGAGCCTCGCCCAGTGTCCCAATCACCTCATCGTGGTCGCGGTGCCCAATCAGGATCAGCGAGTAGCCTTCCTTGGCGAACTTCACCGCTTCCACGTGGACTTTTGTGACCAGCGGGCAGGTGGCATCAATCACGCGCAATCCCCGCCGTTCGCTGGCCTCGCGCACTTCCGGCGAGACCCCGTGGGCGCTGTAGATCACTCGTTCCCCATTTGGGACTTCCTCCACGCTATCCACAAAAATGGCGCCCTTGCCCTGCAGCTCCTCCACCACAAAACGGTTGTGGACGATCTCCTTACGCACGTAGATTGGTGGCCCGAAAGCCTCAAGGGCGATGCGGACAATGTCGATAGCCCGCACGACGCCGGCACAAAAGCCCCGGGGCTTGAGCAGAAGCAACGTTTTCTCGTCCTGATATACGGGCATGATCTGCCTTCTTAGGGTACACGTTCCCTACGGGTAGTTGCCAACTAGACTATCGGACAAGTACCCAGTTGGTCAATGTAAGCCATAGAAAGGCATGGGATTAGCAGCGATTGGGGAATTCCGCGCGGCGAACGGCAGGGGTTGCTGAACGGCTACCAGAGGCGCTTGATGTCGTACCGATCCAAAATCCGGTCGGCGCTGAGAATGGGCACATTTAGGGATTGCGCCTGGGCCACCAGTAGCCGGTCAAACGGGTCTCGATGGTGCAAAGGGAGCAACCCCGCCCGGGTCGCCTGCTCGATACTGATGGGCAGTTCCGTGAACCCTTCCTGTTCCGAGTAGCGGCCCAATTCCACCGCGAGGGAAAGAGCGTCGATTTTTCCAAGGTTGACCTTGATTGCGAGCTCCCATGCCGTCGCCGCCGAAACCAGCACGGTGTTGTCCGGGTTACTAATGATTGAGCTAGCGCGCTTGGACAGTCTGAGCGTGTCACTGAACCACCAGAACAGGGCGTGGGTGTCGAGCAAGACATCCATTTCGACGCTCCTCTTATTCAAACCCCAGGTCAGCCATCTCCTGGTCGGTAAGAGGATCAAATGCATCTGGGGTGTAAGAGATTTGGCCTTTCAGCCTGCCCGGAACCCGCTTCTTGCCTGGCGCAGCTAGAGCTACCAGCTTAACGACGGGTTGCTTGCCACGCGCAATCACGATCTCTTCCCCCCGGCAGGCCTGTTCAATCAACTTTGAAAGCTGAGTCTTGGCTTTATGTATGGTGATGGTTTTCATTGTTAGCTAATCTATATTAGCTAATCTAGCTTAGCTAAGCAATCAAGATGTTGCAATGGGAAATATCCCGAAATTTGCCTGAGGGATTTCGGAAGTTCAGCACTTCAAGCATTCGTCTTCAGCATCTGCTCGGCGTGCTTGCGGGAGGTCTCCGTCAGCTTGGCGCCGCTGAGCATGCGGGCGACTTCCTCGGTGCGCTCTTCCCCGGTAATGAGATGAACTGTAGTCCGGGTCCGCCCGCCGACAGCCTTCTTTTCGATCATGTAGTGATGGTCGGCGAACGTGGCGATTTGCGGCAAATGGGTCACGCAGAGTACCTGGTTCGACCGGGACAGCCCCTTGAGCTTCTTCCCCACCGCCTCGGCCGCCCGGCCTCCGATCCCGGTGTCAATCTCGTCAAAGACCATCGTGCGCTGCGCTCCTGAGGCTCGTTTTTTGCTCGACGCCGCCTCCACGCTCGCCTTCAGGGCCAGCATCACCCGTGACAGTTCCCCGCCCGACGCTATATGTTCCAACTGCCGCAACGGCTCGCCCGGGTTGGTGGAGATCATATAAACCACCTGGTCGAAGCCGGAAGCCGTCCAGTTCCCTTCTTCGTCGGTACCGCTGACTTCGATTCGAAAACTGGATTTCATGGCCAGGTCGTTGATCTCGGCCTCGACCAGTTTCTCCAGTTTTCGCGCGGATTCGTAACGTCTCTTCGAAATCAACCGAGCCGCGCCCAGGTAGTCCTCGCCGGCCTGGGCCAACTCGCTGCGAAGTTCGCGGAGAACTTCATCCTTGTTCTCCATCTCCGAAAGCTTGCGGCTGACTTCCGTACCGTGCTTCATGACGTCTTCAAACGTGGGCCCATACTTGCGCTTGAGCCGATCGATGGCCGCGAGCCGGTCTTCTACCTCCGCCAGATGCTCGGGAGAGGCCTCGATGCCGCCGGCATAGTCGCGGAGACTGGCCCCGGCATCTTCCACGCTGATGCGGGCAGTCTCGAGCGTGGCCATGGTCTCCTGAAATTTCGGCTCGTAGCGGGCCAGTTCTTCGATGTGCTTCTGCGCCGCCCGCAACGAAGCAGAAGTTGAAGCGTTACCTTCATAGAGCAAGTCGAACGCATTCATGGCCGCGCTATGGATCTTTTCGGCGTTGGCCAGAACGCGCTTTTCCGTCTCCAGACGTTCGTCTTCCCCCGGCTGCAGCCTGGCGGCTTCAATCTCTCGCGCCTGAAACGTCCACAGGTCGAGCAGGCGCAAGCGATCCTGCTCATCGTGCTCGAGTTCTGCGATGCGAGTCTGAATGTCCTTCCATCTAGAGAATGCGTCCGCAGTCGCGTCGGTCTGGGTGTTGGCAAAGGTGTCGATCAGGCGGAGGCGCGTGGGCGCGTCGAACGAAAGCAGCGACTCGTTCTGGGCGTGAATGGTAGCCAGATACGGCGCTAACTGGCGTAAAACCGCGACGGTGGCAGGCTGATTGTTGACGAACACCCGGCCTTTTCCGCCGGCCGCAATCTCCCGCCGCAGGATGACCGATTCATCCTCCTGGTCGATCCCATTATTTTCGAGAATCTGCGCAACGGTCTTCTCGGCCCCGCCTTCGACTTCAAAAACGGCGGAAATCGTGGCCTTGTCCGCTCCCGACCGAATCACATCCGCGGAAGCCTTGTCGCCGAGAAGGAGTGCCAACGCGTCAATCAGGATGGATTTTCCGGCGCCAGTTTCGCCGGTCAGCAAATTCAGCCCAGGCGCGAACTCCACCGCCAGGTTGTCTACGACCGCGTAATTTTCAAGCCGCAGTTCGACGAGCACCGGCTATCCTGGGACCGCGAATTAAGACAGTGAATGAGGCTGGAGACTTCAGCGCAGCATAGCATGAAACAGAGTGGTCAGTGGTCGGTGACTAGTGGTTTGTAGTTAGTGGTCTGCGATCCATTTACCCCAAAGGCCTGTCATCCTGAGCACAGCGAAGGACCTCTGCAACTTGCTGACGCCGGAAAGACTCTAGCACTTGATCCCCAGTCCACTCGAAACCATAAGTCTCATTGCGCGCCTCTTCTTCGTGAAGTAAGATTTTGGCCTTCCCCCAACGGTTTCCTTCGGCCATAGTTCTTAACAATTGCAAGACGTAGGAGGTTCTTTGCCGCGATCTCTTGCCAACATCATCGTGGCGTCGCTGCTGCTGATTTCTGCGGCGGCGCAAACGCTGGCTGTCAACGGGCAAAAAGCTCGGGTCTTCATCTCGGACAGCCAGTCTTGGGAAATGTCGGGAAGTGCTGGCGGTTCTGGCGCGGCCTTCGGCGCTCATGCACAGGGCGGTGCGCGTCCGCAAACCGGCGAAATCGTCAAGACATTTAGTGAACGCTGCCCCGAAGTGGTCGTCAACAACAAGCCGGACAAGGCAGACTATGTCATTCTTCTCGACCATGAAGGTGGTAAGGGCATCGCTCGACGCGACAATAAAGTAGCCGTGTTCAACAGCGACGGCGATTCCATCCTGAGCCACTCCACTCGCTCCTTGGGGAACGCGGTGAAAGATGCCTGCGAATCTATCACCAAGGATTGGCCAGCCAGATCCAGCCGGGTCAGCACATCGAATCGGAACGCTCAACCACCAGCAAGCGCCAGGCTGACAGAGACATCTTCAGGAAACAAGGTGGCGGTCTCTTCAACTCCCGCTAACGCCGATATTGAAGTGGACGGGAGCTTTGTCGGCAACACGCCATCGGTAATCGAAGTCACTCCCGGAGACCACTCTGTTGTCGTCAAGAAGGCGGGTTACAAGAGCTGGGAACGCAAGATAAAGGTCACGGGCGGATCGGTCAACATCTCGGCAGAACTGGAGAAAATTCAGTAGCGGCTAGTTCCAGCCTTCGCGTTCTGCGGTTTGCCGTTTCCAATTCCAAGCTCACAATGCCGGCGAGAAATCTGTCAGCACCAGAAAAGTAGACTCAATCTTCTCGACCAGCTTCCCGTTGGCCTCGGATTTGTCACGCACACTCTGCCATTCCGGGTCCTCGCCAAACGCTTTCCAGTTCGCGGCGGCAGCGTCACGGCTCGGATGCGCGATTACGTAGAAGAGAGTCTTGCCTTTCAAAGGATCATCCGTCGGAGTCCAGTAGGCAATGTTCTTCATCCCATGTTTCTCGAACAGGCGCGTGGTGTGTTCGCGAAAGCGGGTCAGCAAGTCGTCCAGCTTGCCCTCATACGCGTGATAAACCCGCAAATCGTACACAAATGTTGCTGTTTGCGCAGACCCTGTCTTCCTCTCTTGCGGATCGGCTGAGGCGGTCTTACCCAGGAGCGCCAGTGCGGGAATTGATTGCAACAAAGTTCTCCTTTTCATGGCGGTAATTCTAGCCGAAGTCGGTGCCCTGTCAGGGTGTCGCCACACCAGGCCGCGCAACGGCTGCGCGGCGGCGACCCGTGTTCTTGCACCGTCTCGGGGTTATGGATGCGATTCCCTGTGAATCTGGCCCGCAACCATGGTCTATAATCGGAGCAGGAACACTCCTAAAAACCAATGAATCTGTATCCCTTGCTGGCAGCAGTGGTCGGCGGCGAAATTGTTGACTTGGTGGGTCAAACCGGCCCCGTCGCCAAGGTAGTCTTACTCATTCTCCTCATATTCAGTTTGATCTCCTGGGCAATTATTCTTTCCAAATGGAGCGTGCTACGGCGGGCGCGGGTGCAAAGCGGCCGTTTCGTGCGTGCTTTCCGCAAAGCGCAGCGACTGCAGGACGTGGGCGCCGTCGCCGAGCAGTTTCGACCCAGCCCGCTGGTGGGTGTCTTCGAAGGCGGCTTTGAGGAATATCGCCGGCAGGGCGGAGTGAGCACCGGAGTCGTCAGGAATCCGGTAGCCGTTCAGCGTGCCATGCAGATCGCGAACTCGGAGGAACTGACCCGCTTCGAGCGCAACCTGCCCTGGCTGGCGATTACCGGGGCGGTGACGCCTTTCGTCGGGCTGTTTGGAACCGTTTGGGGCATCATTGACGCCTTTCACGGGCTGGGAACAGCCGGGGCCGCTACTCTGCGCGCCGTGGCTCCGGGAATCTCCGAAGCTCTGATTACGACTGCCGCCGGACTTGCCGCCGCCATTCCTGCCGTGATCGCCTATAACTTAATCGGCGGGTCCATTCGTGAACTTGCCGCCCGCGGCGATGACTTCGCGCTGGAAGTACTGAACGCAGTCGAGCGCCAGCAACCGCAGCCTGCTTACCGTACGGCTGAAGCTCCGGGGGGGCCGCGGTAATGGCCTTTACGGCTTCGAACGGACGAACTCAAACCTCCCTTTCCGACATCAACATCACGCCCCTGGTGGACGTCGTACTGGTCCTGCTGATCATCTTTATGGTGACCGCGCCGGTGCTGCAATCCGGAATTGAAGTCAACGTACCCAGAACGCGCACAGTAAAGGAGATTACGGAAGAGCGCCTGGTGATCAGCATCAACAAGCAACAGCGGGTCTTTCTGGGCAACGACACCGTCAACATCAATGAGATCGGCGCCAAGCTCAGGCAGAAAATCCGCGATCCGCAGCACCAGTCCATCTTCGTCCGCGCCGATGAAGATGTGCCCTTCGGCGCCTTCGCTACTGTCATGGACGCGGTGAAATCATCCGGCATTACCAACGTCAGCATCGTGACTCAACCGCTGGACACGCATGGAAGCAAACGCTGAGATTTTCTTCGAACACGCGCGCTGGTTCCGCAACCTCACCTGGTCGCTGGCGCTGCACATTGCCGTCGCCGGCTCCATCATTCTCTATGCCGTGGTCGCACCGAGCAGCCGCGGCGAAGGCTGGGGGGCGGGCGGCGGGGGCGACGCTATGGGTGTCACGCTGGTGAGCACGGTTCCACTTCCCGCCAATCCGGCGCAGACGCAAAACGTTCTGGCCAACGACTCCAAAGGAATTACACAATCGCTGCCCAAGCCGGAACCGGTAGAGGAGAAACTGCCAGACGCCATTCCGATCCCGGACAAGATTTCAAAGACCAAAGCGGTACCGAAAACCAGTGCCACCAAGGAGAAGGCGAAGCCCGAACCCGTGGAGGAAGCTGAAAACGTGGTTCCATTTGGCCAAGGCGGACCGGTCAGCGGACCCTATGGCACGTTCAGCGCGAACGGCGCCAAAGGAGGCTTCGGCTTCACCGGCGGTGGCGGAGACTTTGGCTCGCGCTATGCCTGGTACGTGCGCGTGGTGCAGCAGAAGGTTTCAGAAAATTGGTTGAAATATGAAGTCGACCCACGCATCAGCACAGCGCAGCGCGTCTATGTCACGTTCGATGTCATGCGCGACGGGCGGCCCGCCAACGTCCAGGTGGAGCAGTCGAGCGGCGTGCCTTCGCTGGACCAATCGGCGACGCGGGCCATCCAGCGCATTGACACTTTTGGTCCCTTGCCCTCGGATTATTCCGCGAATAAGGTGTCAGTGGAGTTCTGGTTCGATTACAAGAGATAGCAACTGCCTTTTAACGCCAAGCAGTTGGCGGTTGCGGGTTAATAAGGACACCATCATTAATGAAGCGATTTTTTAAACTATTCTTACCTCTATTTCTGTTGACCTCGACCTTCGCCCAGGACTGGATCCGTACCGGCACCGGGCTCGGCGTGGAAAAAGTGCGCCTGGCCGTCCCCGATTTCAATGCTGCCACCCAGGATCCCAAGAATGCCGACCTGCTCAAGGTGTTCAACGAGACTTTGTGGAATGACCTAGACAATGCCGGCATCTTCGACATGGTTTCGAAGAGCTTTTATCCGCTAGGCCAGGTTGGAACTCCCGCGGACGTGAAGTTCGAGGGCTGGAGCGCACCTCCGCCCAACGCGGCCATGCTCGCTTTCGGCAATCTGGGCGCGTCCGGCAACGGCATGACCGTGCAGGGCTGGCTCTACGACGTAAAGAATGTGACCTCGCCGCAGGTCCTGGGCAAGCAGTACCAGGATGCCGCGACCAGCGACGCGGCCCGGCTTACAGCGCACAAGTTTGCCAACGAAATTATTTTTCGCTTGGGCGGCGGCATTGCCGGCATCGCGGAAAGCAAGATCTATTTCGTCAGCAGCCGCGGTGGCCGGAAGGAAATTTGGGCCATGGATTACGACGGCGCGAACCAGCATGCCGTCACCCACCTGAACTCGATTTCGTTGTCTCCGCGAGTCTCCCCGGATGGGTCACGCATCGCCTTCAGTTCTTTGACTAAGAGTGGCTGGGATATCCTGATGTACTCGCTTGACTTGAACCGGCTGGTGGCGTTTCCCAGGTTCGGCGGGACCAACCTGTCGCCGGCGTGGTCTCCCGACGGGACCAAGTTGGCCTTCTCTTCCTCCCGCAGCGGCGAGCCCGAAATCTACATCGCGGATTCCTCCGGAACCAATCTGAAGCGGCTCACGTCTTTCAAGGGCCCGGATGTCTCGCCGGCATGGAATCGCAAGACCGGCGCACAAATCGCGTGGGTGAGCGGCCGCACCGGACTGCCGCAGGTCTATACCATGGAGGCCGACGGCACCAACGTGCAGCGCATGACCGACCAGGGATACGCTGTTTCCCCGGCGTGGTCCCCCAATGGCCAATTTCTGGTGGTCTCCTGGATGCGCAAATATGGCCCCGGAGCGCCGGGGGCGCAAGACATCTACATCATGGACATCGCCAGCAAGCAGTGGGTGCAACTGACTCACGATGGCGGCCGGAACGACTTCCCCTGTTGGTCGCCGGACGGACGGCACATCATTTTCCAGTCCAGCCGTGCCGGCAGCCTGCAGATATGGACCATGCTGGCTGATGGTACGAATCAGAAGCAGTTGACGTTCGCGGGCAGTAACACTCAACCAAACTGGAGCTGGAAGTGATCGCAGGAATCATCATTCGTTTCTTGTAGTGAATTCCCGGAGGCAGCGGGCCGCTAAATCCCGCTCCCCGGAACTGAACCGCGCACGGTTAATGCGTGCGAAAAGTACTGGAGGAGAGAGTGAAGCAAACAAAGCTGAGATGGATGATGCTGGTGTTCGCGTTGGGCGCCATCATGATGCTAGGCGCCTGCAAAAAGAAGGTGGCGCCACCGCCACCACCGCCACCCCCACCGCCAGCCGCGCCCACAGCGTCGCTTACGGCCAACCCCAATACGGTGGAAAAGGGCCAGTCCACGACCTTGACTTGGCAGACCAGCAATGCGACCGATGCCAGCATCGACGGGATTGGCGCGGTGCAACCCAACGGGTCGCAAACCGTCACCCCGGCCGATTCGACCACCTATACCTTGACGGCAAAGGGAGCGGGAGGAACGCAGCAGGCGACGGCGCGAGTTACCGTGACCTTACCTCCGCCACCGCCTCCTCAGCCCTCAGCCACGGAGGAAGAACTCTTCTCACAAACCGTGAAGGAC
The DNA here is from genome assembly GCA_041498365.1 of Terriglobia bacterium. Taxonomy (GTDB): domain Bacteria; phylum Acidobacteriota; class Terriglobia; order Terriglobales; family Acidobacteriaceae; genus JAIQFF01. The sequence goes on from JBGQIG010000068.1 coordinate 10,175, forward strand.
ATCTTCTTCGACTACGACAAGAGCGATATCAATCCGGACCAGCAGTCGGCCCTGCAGGGCGATATTGACTTCCTGAGGCAGCATCCCAATATCAGCTTTACGGTTGAGGGACACTGCGACGAACGCGGCTCGACCGAATACAATCTGGCTCTGGGGGACAGTCGCGCCAACACTGTACGGAATGCTCTGGTACAGGGTGGCATCAGCGCCGACCACGTCAAGACCATCAGCTACGGCAAGGAAAAGCCGTTCTGCACCGAGTCCAACGAGCAGTGCTGGCAGCAGAACCGCCGCGGCCACTTCGTCTACCAGAAGTAGTGGGGCGGCTAATCTTGGGTGGAGCGGTTGATCTTGGGTGGAGCAGTTGATTCTGGGTGGAGCAGCGCTTTAGCGCTGCAATAAAGGCGGCGCAGTGCGGCTTCGCAAGACCATAGCTGTACGCAGGCCTGAAGGCCTGCTCCACCCTTTGGCAGCCCCGCCTTTTGACAGATGACTGTCGTGCAGAACGTTTCAAGCTGACCCGTCGGCGCTACGAAGTGCAATGCGTGCGCGGACGCGCTATCCTTCAGATGGTGGTAGATCGCGCGCTTTGTCCTCTGGCCCGGACTTGCCACATACTCTTCGCATCTTAGGGAATGGACTATGAAAATCCAGCGATATACGGTCGTACTGCTTGTCCTGGCCGGGCTCTCGTCAGGCGTGAAGCCGGCTTGGGCCGTGAACAAGGAAATGGTTCAGCTGCAGACCCAAGTGGAGGATTTGCAGAATCGAATCGCGCAAATGCAGCAATCTTTTAA